>JALOOS010000189.1 GCA_025454275.1 Desulfobacterales bacterium
GGCCTTGCCGTAAAACCGGAGCAGGCGCGGTGTGCCCCGGTTCCAGCGGCCCATGCGCTCGTTCTCCACCCACTTGGGGTTCGGGAATTCGAGCTTGGCCGCGAGCTGCTGCCGCAGCTCGGGCGGCACGGCCGAGAGTCTCAAGCGGTTGGTGACGGTGATGATCATCGGCGGGCCGAGGCGTCAACGTCGCCGGTTGAGGGTAGAGCGGATTTCACAACCTCGGATCACGGGTGCGGGTCCCGCCGAGGCGTGACGCAGGCCGATTCGAAAGTGCAGCAACCTTTCAACCCAGTTGGGCCTTTTTTCTGTGGGGGTCCCGCCATGGCGGGACCGCGATGATCGTGGCTGGAAGCCACTCCCACAAGAACAGAACTTGCTCTGCTGCGGGCCGCCGCCGCAGGCCGGGTGCAACGCTACTCGCCCTCGCCCAGAAGGGCCTGCGCCGCATCGATGTCGTAAGCCCGGCGGGGGTCGAAGTTCTTGGTCCTGTTTCACGTACATGCGCACCCGGTGGTTGCCGGCGGAAGGATAGTAGTAAAGGCCGCGTTCGTCTCTCATGATGGCTCGCATCGTTCTCGGGGTGTCGCTCTACAACCCGTGGGCATCCAGGAAGCGGGCGAGGGCCGCGTTCACCTCGTGCGGTTTTTCGATCGGCACGAAATGGCCGGCATCCGCGATGTGGACCCGGCTGCTGCCGGGGATATGCTGCACCAGGAACTCGGCGTACTTCGGCGGGGTGAGCCGGTCGTCTTCCGCCGAGACCACCAGGACCGGCACGCGGATCTCCCCCAGCCGGGCCATGACATCGAACCGGTCGCAGGCCCTGAAATCCCCGCCGGCGACCTCCGGCCGCGCCCGCAGGGAGTCGGCGAGAAAGGGGCGTTTCACCGGCTCCGGCGTCCGCGGCGAGAAGCCCAGCCGGTCCACCATGGCTGCATAGCCGGCCATGTCGGTCGCGATCAGGTCGAACATCGAGGGCAGAACCCGCAGCCGGGCCCCGGAGCTCACGATGATCCCCGCCCGGAACCGGCCCGGGTGATCCAGGAGGAGCTGCTGGGTGATGGCCCCCCCCATGCTGAGGCCGCAGGGAATGGGGGCCGGCGCCCCGACGGCGGCCATGAAATCGGCCACGGCGGAGGCATACTCCTCCACCCGCTGCCGGGCGCCCCGGGCAGATCCAGGGCGACGGTGTTGGCCCGATCCCTCAACCCTTCCACTTGGGCGTCCCAGAGCAGGCGGGACTCGCCCGCGCCGTGGATGAAAACCAGGGTGGCGCGCGCGGGGTCGAGCGGCCAGCCGCCGCAGCTGAAAGCGATATCACCGATCATCCGTTTTTCCATTCCGCTGCTATAGAATCGCGGCGGGTGGCTGTCAAGCTCCTGCCGCCGCCTCTTCCCGCGGGCCTGCGGGCCGTTTGCCCCGCCGGGCCGAGTTGGGGTATGAACCAAGCAGCCGTTCACCCATTCCGGACACGGGGGCCGCCGCATGGAGCGCCGCACCTACCTCTTCTTGAACGCTGCGATGGGAGGGGCCAACTTCCTGGCCAACCTGGCCGGGGTCGGCTTCGTGCAGGTTTTGAGCGCCCGCGTGGAGCAGCCCCTGCCCGAGAGCCTCCTGGCCGATCCGCTCGTATCCTTCCTGGACATGGCTTTCAGCCCCTTCGCCTTCACCTTCATCATGGCCGCCACCCTGATCTACGAAACACCCGTGCGCCGCTGTCTCCGCGCGCGCTTCACCTCGCAGCCGATCCCGGAGCGGCTCGCCCGGGAGGCGCGCCGCCGGCTGCTCAACGAGCCGTTCGTCACGGTCCTCCTCGATCTCTCCATGTGGGGCCTTGCGGCGCTGCTCTTCGCGCTGACGTTCCATGTCAAGGGCGCGGGCGCCGTGGCGGTCGAGCGCGCCCTATTCAACAGCCTGAGCATCGGTGCGATCTCGGTCACTCTCGCTTTTTTCCTGCAGGAACACGTCCTGCGCCGCCATCTCGCCCCGGTATTCTTCCCGGCCGGCGGCCTGGCCGCGGTCCCGGGCGCCCGCCGCATCCGCATCGCCACCCGCCTGGCGGGGCTGCTCCTGGCGGGCAACCTGCTGCCGCTGACCTCGATTTTGATGCTGTTCTTCCGCATCCGCAGAGCGCACCCGGACCCTCACGCCGCCCTCGAGATCATGGGTGCCTCCGTTCTCACCTACGCCCTGGTATTCATCGCCACCGGGATCGTCCTCACCGTCGTCATCGGCCGCAACCTGACCCTGCCCTTCGACCGGATCATCGAGGCCCTGCACGCGATCCGGGGCGGCCGCTTCGACCGCCGGATACCCGTCACCACGAGCGATGAGATCGGCTTCACGGGCGATGCCATCAACGAGATGACCGAGGGGCTGAGGGAGCGCGAACGGATGCGGGCATCCATGGGGCTCGCCATGGAGGTCCAGCAGAATCTCCTGCCCCGGTCCACGCCCGCGATCGCGGGGCTCGACATCGCCGGCAGGAGCGTCTACTGCGAAGAGACCGGAGGCGACTATTTCGACTACTTCGAGTGGTCCACGGCCGAAGCGGGGGCTTTCGGGGTTGCGGTGGCCGACGTCTCCGACCACGGGCTGCCCTCCGCCCTGCTCATGACCACCGCCCGGGCCTTTCTGCGCCAGAGGCTCTGCCGGCGGGACGACCTGGCCGAGGTCGTCGCCGACGTCAACCGGCAGCTCGTGCGGGACGTCGAGGAGAGCGGCCGCTACGTGACCCTTTTCCTCGCGGAAGTAGACCGGCCCGCACTCGCGCTGCGCTGGGTCAACGCGGGCCACGACGCCGCCATGATCTACGACCGCCGCACCGACGGCTTCGCGGAGCTCGGCCGGACGGGCCTGCCGATCGGGGTGAGCGCCGATGGGGGCTACCGGGCCGATGCGCGCCCGCTGGCGCCCGGGGAGATCCTCCTCGTCGGCACCGACGGGATCTGGGAGGCCCAGAACGCCCGCGGGGAGATGTTCGGCAAGCCCCGCCTGCAGGCCGTCGTACGCGGCGCGGCCGGCGCCCCGGCACGGGAGATCATCACCGCCGTGATCGCCGCGGTCGACGCCTTCTGCCATCCCCTGCCCAAGGCCGACGACCTCACCCTGGTGATCGTCAAGATGGAGGACCTGGGAGCAGCGGATCGCCGCCGGCGGCCGGTTGACTCTTGGCCCGGGATTGATTAGGCTTGCCGCCCGGACATCCACTATTCGTTGTCGGAGGAGCAGATGGACAAACCCCTTGAGCACTATTGGAGCATACGGCTGGCCGATGTCAAAACCGCACTGGAGGAAAACAACTTCAAGGTCTTTCTGGCGGAGGATTCGGCGGCCGCCCACCGCATCGTGATGGAGGAGATCCTGCCGGCCTCCGGCGCCAAGAGCCTCGCGTGGGGCGGGTCCCTCACGGCGGTCGGCACCGGCCTGTTTCAGACCCTCCAGGGCCGCAAGGACCTCGATATGATCGACACCCTCGACAAGCAGATCCCCGCCGCGGAGCAGATCGAACGCCGCCGCCGCTCCATGCTCGCCGATCTCTTCATCACCGGCACCAACGCCATCACCGAGGAGGGGCAGCTGGTCAATCTCGACATGCTCGGCAACCGCGTCGCCGCCATCACCTTCGGCCCCCGGATGGTCGTGATCATCGCCGGCCGCAACAAGATCGTGCCGAGCGTCGACGAAGCCATGTTTCGCGTCAAGAACCTGGCTGCGCCGGCCAATGCCATGCGGCTCGACAAGAAGACCCCCTGCGTCAAGACATCCTACTGCGAGGAGTGCAAAAGCCCCGACCGGATTTGCAACACCTGGACGATCACGGAGAAATCCTACCCCAAGGGCCGGGTGAACGTCATCCTCATCAATCAGGACCTGGGACTCTGATCGGGAGGCGGCATGAAAATTCTCGTGGCATTCGACGGCACCAAGGAGGCCAGGAAGGCGGTTGAGGTCGCCGTGGCCCATGCCAAGGCGTTTGGGGCCGGGATCGTGCTCGCCCATTCCATGGTCGGCGGGCCCGAGATCCCCCGCAAGGAATTCGAGGACGCAGAGCGCGCCTTGAAGCACCAGGAGGTGCTGATCACGGCCGAGGGCGTCCCCTGCGAGAGCGTTCTTTCGGTGCGCGGGATGGAGGCCGGCGAGGACCTGGTCCAGCTGGCCGAGGAGCGCAAGGCGGATGAAATCATCATCGGCATCCAACGCAAATCCAAGGTCGGCAAGCTTCTCTTCGGTTCAACGGCCCAGTACGTCGTCATGCGCGCCCCCTGCCCGGTGGTGACGGTCCAGTAGGCCGTGCGCCGGCTTGCGGTTGACAGGGCCGGCCGCATTCACTAATTTAAAATCGAATTCGTTCAGGGGTGGCCCGAACGGGCCTGAGAACATACCCTTTGAACCTGATCTGGATCGTGCCAGCGTAGGGAAACGAATTCGGTTTCAGAAATCCGCGGATGGTGGAATTCGAGGCCGTTTCCCGCTGCACGGGAAACGGCCTTTGTTTTTTCAGCGCCGATGGGAGAGGAGAACCCGGCATGAGCGCCCCGGCCGCTGCCGCCGCAGCCGATCTTGCCAAGCTGCGGGAGAAGCAGCCCCTGATCCACAACATCACGAACCTGGTGGTGATGAACTTCACCGCCAACGCACTTCTCGCCATGGGCGCATCCCCGGTCATGGCCCACGCGATCGACGAGGTGGCCGACATGGTGGGGATCGCCTCCGCCCTGGTGTTGAACATCGGCACCTTGAGCGCAGAGTGGGCGGCATCCATGCTGGCCGCCGGGCGAAGGGCTTCCGAGATCGGCCTGCCGGTCGTGGTGGACCCGGTGGGCGCCGGCGCCACCCCGTTCAGGACCGCCACCGCCCGCCGCATCATCGCCGGAACCCGGCCCGCCGTCATCCGCGGCAACGCCTCCGAGATTCTATCCTTGAAGGAGTCCGGTTCCGGCGCCCGCGGGGTCGACTCCCGGCACGCGGTGGAGCAGGCGGCCGAGGCCGCCCACGGCCTCGCCGCCGAACTTGGCTGCACGCTGGCGATCACCGGCCCCGTGGATCTGGTCACCGACGGCCGGCGGAGCCTGCGCGTCGCGAACGGCCACCCGCTCATGGCCCGGATCACCGGGACCGGCTGCACGGCCACGGCGGCCGTTGCGGCCTTCCTCGCCGTGGATCCCGACCCCGTGCGGGCGGCAGCGGCAGCCCTCGCCTATTTCGGGCTGGCCGGGGAGGTCGCCGCGCAGAAAGCCTCCGCCCCGGGCAGCTTCATGATCCAGCTCCTCGACGCCCTCTACACCATCACCCCGGAGCAGCTGGAGAGGGGGTGCAGGATTAGTAACGAGTAACGAGTGAAAAGATTAAGTCGGAGTCGGAGTAGAAAAAGTCGGAGTGAATGGATTATGTCTTTTTACTCTGACTCTGACTCGGAACTCGGTACTCAAAGAGGGGGTCGGGGGCGGTATCGCAATCGGTATCGAATCGGTGTCGCTCTTTTTTACCGAACACCAAACACCGAACACCAACAACCAAACACCAAGAACGAAACACCATACACCAACAACCCA
>JALOOS010000190.1 GCA_025454275.1 Desulfobacterales bacterium
CGGTGAAGCTTTCCGGGCAGCCGATCTTCTGCAGAAACCACTGGGAAGGCCGGGTCGAGTGCCGTGAATGCACATGCAGATCTGCTTTCATCTTCGCTCCTCGCATGCGTGGGTTTGAGTAGGCCCCCTTATCAAGAGAGATATTAGAACCATATCTTGTTAGTCCCGAATTAGAGTCCCGCTAGATGTTGATGGAAGCGCCGAGCCTGTGGTGCCGCACGGGCAGCTCGACTCTCCCCCGCAAGGGGAGGAGAGAGTGGCTGCAGGGGATTTTCTTCCTCTCGAGGGAGTCCCCTGCGGCATGCTCCTCCTCGCATCCCCTCCCCGGGCGGGAAGGGCCGGGGGAGGGGGATCCGGGCGCACCTCAACACCCGATCGATGACGGCCCTGGAACGGACGGATGGGTCGCGAAGGTCAACGGATGAGGGGCGAGACCATCTGCAGCCGCTCGGGCCGAAGCAGGGGTTTCAGGGCGGAGGCGCCGATGACGAGAAGCGGCGCCCAGAGGAGGGAGCCCAGAAAGACTCCTGCCATCAGCAAAGGGGCCGCGGCCGGAGCGGACAGGCGCACGGAGCCGCTCAGGGCGGAGAGGGCCGCGCCGATCGCCAGGATCGGCAGCGGGTTGGAGAGCATGACGAGAAAGGTTGACAGGAAGGCCCCGAACAGGTGGGACCGGCCGTTGTGTCCGCAGGCCGCAGGGCGTGCGGGCGGCTCGCGCCAGAGGTAAAGCCCGACCAGGGTCAGGATCGCCCCCCCGGCGCCCTGGATCCAGGGGCGCCCCAGGTCCAGGAAGGCTGCGGCCAGGGTGATCCCGAAGGCCGCCACCAGGCAGTAGAGTGCATCCACGACGGCGGCGCCCAGCACCGCGAGGGCTCCTGCGAGACGGCCGTCACACAGGGCGTGGCGGATGCAGAGGATCCCTACCGGACCCAGCGGCGCGCACAGAAAGAAGCCTAAGAAGACACCCTTCCAGAAAAGCGATGGATCCATTGTATTCCCCGCCCCGCCTGGGTCCTTTTCCTCCCTTCCCTTGTTCCTCCGGCGGCTGCCGGAATCCGAAACCCCCTCATATCGATCCTACCCCCTCCCGGTTAGCGCCGCGTTAGGCTGCGGTTAGGTTTATACGTTAAGGTCCCGCCGCCCGAACCGTCTCCAGGACAGGTGCCCGTCCCTGCCCCCACCAAATTTTAGCGGAAAACTAGCCGAACCCTAAAACAGTTTTCCTACCATGAACCGATAACAAGGGAGGCACCCCCTCGATGCGCACTTTCGATTGATTCAACGGAGGAGGCACGGTGGAAACCCAAACTGGAGAAAGCCCCATTTTCGCGATGGCGCCGCCATCCCGTCAATCACGTCCTTCAGAGCTGCTCCGCGCCTGGATGCGGCCGGTCGAAAGCTTGCTGGGCCTGACCCGATGCGCTCAGATCTATGAGCGGGTGGCGTCGGCCGAGGACCCGCGCAGCTTCATGCGGGCCGTGCTCTCTCATCTGGAGATCCGCTGCGAGCCGCGGCCGGAGGATGTCGCCCAGATCCCCGCGAAAGGACCGGTCGTGGTGGTCGCCAACCACCCGTTCGGCGGAATCGAGGGGATCATCCTGGCCGATCTTCTCATGTCGGTCCGCCCGGATCTCAAGATCATGGCCAATTTCATGCTGAACCGGGTCCCCCAGCTCAGGGCCCTGACCATCCCGGTCGACCCCTTCGGCGGGCCGGATTCGGCCCGGGCCAATGCCGGCCCGATGCTGGCCGCCCTGCGTTGGGTGAAGCGAGGGGGGATTCTCCTCGTTTTTCCCGCCGGAGAGGTCTCGCACTTCAGACTGCCGCGTTGTGAGATCACCGACAGCGCCTGGAGCCCGGCCGTGGGGTTCATCGTGCGGCAGGCGCGCTCCGCGGTGGTTCCCGTCTTCTTCAGGGGTCACAACGGGCCTCTTTTCCATGCCGCCGGCCTGATCCACCCCCGCCTGCGCACAGCGCTGCTCGCCCGCGAATTGGTGAACAAGCAAGGCCGGCGGATCGAGATGAAAGTAGGCGCTCCCATCCCCTACCGCTGGATCCAGCGCTATTCGGATGATTCACGCCTGGTGGCGTACCTGCGGTGGCGAACCAGCATCCTCGGCTGCAAACCATCGTCCGGGATCCGGCTGCCCGGAATCTCCAAGATGAAGGGGGCCCCCAAGGCCCGGCCGATCGCCCGCCCCCAGGACCCCGCCGTCGTGCGCCGCGAGGTCGCGGCCTTGCCCGCGGAGCAGCGCCTGGCGCAAAGCGGGGATTTTTCGGTGTGGCAGGCTGCCGCCGACCAGATCCCCCATCTTTTGACCGAAATCGGCCGCCTGCGCGAGGTGTCGTTCCGCGCCGCCTCGGAGGGTACCGGGAAGCCGCTCGATCTGGATCGGTTCGACGCCCACTACCTGCATCTCTTCGTCTGGAACGAAGCCTCCTCTGAGCTCGTCGGTGCCTATCGGATCGGCCGGACCGATGCCCTCCTCAGCCGTTTCGGACGGAAGGCGCTCTACACCACGACCCTGTTTCACACCCGCGCGGCGTTCTTCGAAAAGATGGGGCCCGCGCTCGAACTGGGCCGCTCCTTCGTGCGGCCCGAGTACCAGAAGTCCTACGCCCCCCTGCTTCTCCTGTGGAAGGGGATCGGAGGGTTCATCGCCCGCCACCCGCACTATCGCCGGCTCTTCGGCCCGGTCAGCATCAGCCGCGACTACAGCGACCTTTCGCGCCGCCTCATCGCCACCACCCTGCTGCAGCACAGCCAGGCCAAGGATCTCGCCCTCATGGTGCGGCCGCGGCGGCCGGCCAGGATCCAGCCCATCCGGGTGCCCGGGTGCCATGAGCGCACGGGAGCGCTTCATCTCCAGGATTTCAAAGAGGTCTGCGCCGTCATCGCCGATATCGAATTCCAGAAACGCGACGTCCCCGTGCTGCTCCGGCACTATTTGAACCTCGGGGGGCAGCTGCTCGCGTTCAATATCGACCGGCAGTTCGGGGATGTGATGGACGGGTTGATCGTGGTGGATCTGCTGCGAACCGACCGCAAGACCCTGGAGCGGTACCTGGGGGAGGAGGGGGTCGCCGCCTTCACGGCCTGCCATGCGGCCGATGCGGGCGCGCAGGCACCGGCGCCGGCCGCGGGGCAGTGCGCCGGCTTCGGCATGGGCCGGCCGTCTGCCTCGGTCGCTTAGAGCCCGGTCGAGATCACCAGGTCGGTGATGGGGCCGCGGGACTTCTCCCCCTTGAGCACGATGTGGGAGTAGATCCGGCTGCCCTTGAATTTCTTGACCACCCAGTTCAAGCCGTTGTTTTCCTGGTTGAGGTAGGGGTTGTCCACCTGGCGGGTGTCTCCCAGGCAGAGGCACTTCACCCCTTCCCCCATGCGGGACAGCAGCGCGCGGCACTCCGAGCGCGCCATGTTCTGCATCTCGTCGATGATCACCACGGCGTGGTCGATGTTCATGCCCCGGATGTAGGCCAGGGGCAGGATTTCGAAGAGCTTCGAGTTGAACTGGGGCGGGTAGCTCTCCCCGTCGAGAAACACCTTGTTGGCGGGCCGCAGCCGGTGCAGCTTGACCAGCAGATCGGCGATGTAGCGCGTGTAGGGCTCCATCTTCTCCTCGAGGCGGCCCGGCAAGAAGCCGAGCTTCTGGCCGATTTCGATGATGGGCTTGATCACGAAGATCTTCTGGTGGCTCTTGCGCTCGAGCACGAGGTAGAGCGCCGCCGCTAGCGCGAGATAGCTCTTGCCGTAGCCCGCCTCGCTCTGCACCGAGACGATGTCGATGTCCGGGTGGGTCATGAGCTCCATGGCGAGGTTCTGGAACACGTTGCGCGGGGCGACCTTCCAGACCTTGTGCTGGTAGTCGATCACCTTCTCCCCCTCGGGTCCGAAGAAGACGGGCTTGCCCTGCTCGCTCCACATGAAGGCGTTGGCCACCGCCTCCTCCCGGCTCGGCACGAAACCGGTGAAGTACTCCGCCTCGGACTTGAACGGCACCGATTCCTTGTAGATCTCGCTCGTGATCCCCCGCAGCCGGGCCTGGAGCTGGAAAATCCGGTCGTTCGTCACCAGGATGGGCTTCTCCAGCCCGCTCGACTGGATCTCGTCCAGGATGAAATTGTCCACCAGGTTCGCGTAGGGATCGGCGACCGAATTGGAGTGGAGGACTTTGAAGGCATCGGGGTTTTCCACCAGGTATTCGATGACGCGGGCGACGATGTGCCTGAGCTTCGGATCTTTTTTGATCTTGTTGAGCTCGAGCAGCACATGGTAGGGGATGAAGACGTGGTTTTCGTTGCCGTTTCTGAGCTTGACCAGCGAGTGGGGGTCTTCCAGCAGCACATTGGTGTCGATGATGTAGTTCTTTTGATGGTTCAGCATGAGGTGCACCTCGCAAAAGGGGTAACAGCGGCCCGATCGCCGCACCGGCGTTCGGGCATGACACCCTGTGTGACGATGGGATGAGGGGAAAATAAGGTTCTTGACCCAGGGAGGGAGGGACAGGCGATATACCGGCGATACGAGTGACTATCGGCGTTGGGCATCGTCGAATCCATGATCAGCTTATAATGAGATAGCCGACCAGGTCAAGTCAATTAATCAATATATGGTTAGCAGAATGTTCAGAAACCACTAAATATAGGTTATTTACGGAGCCATCCGG
>JALOOS010000191.1 GCA_025454275.1 Desulfobacterales bacterium
CGCCGAGGCGCTGCTCAAGGCCGGGGCCGACATCATCCTGATCGACACCTCCCACGGCCATTCCAAGAACGTGATCGACGCGGTCCGGCGCCTGAAGTCCACGTTCAAGAACATCGAAGTGATCGCGGGCAACGTTGCCACGGCCGATGGGGCCGCGGACCTGGTCAAGGCCGGAGTGGACGGGGTCAAGATCGGCATCGGGCCGGGATCCATCTGCACCACCCGGGTCGTCGCCGGCGTCGGGGTGCCCCAGCTCACCGCCATCATGAACTGCCGGCCGGTCGCCGAGAAGACCGGCGTCCCGCTGATCGCCGACGGCGGCATCCGCTTCTCGGGCGATCTCACCAAGGCCATCGGGGCCGGGGCCGACAGCGTGATGATCGGCGGGCTTTTTGCCGGCACCGAAGAGAGCCCCGGTGAGCTCATTCTCTACCAGGGGCGCAGCTACAAAGTCTACCGCGGCATGGGATCCATCGAGGCGATGAAAAAGGGCAGCAAGGACCGCTACTATCAGGGCGATGAGAGCGAAGGGGACAAGCTCGTGCCCGAGGGGATCGTCGGCCGGGTCCCCTACCGCGGCTCCCTGCAGGCCAACATCTTCCAGTTGGTGGGAGGACTGAAGGCCGGGATGGGCTACTGCGGCTGCCGCACGCTCGATGAGCTGCGCACCACCGCCCGGTTCATCAAGATCTCCGCGGCCGGGATCCGGGAGTCCCACGTGCACGATGTGATCATCACGAAGGAGGCCCCGAACTACCGATTGGAATAGACCCGCTTCTTTCGCTTTACATTCGCGCCGATCCCTGAGAGAGTTTTTTTGAGGCGGATCCCACCCCGGAATTGTCTTTGCCGCGTTAAGGATACCCATGGTCGATTTCGTTCATCTCCACGTCCACACCCAGTACAGCCTGCTGGACGGCGCCATCCGCATCGACGACCTGCTGCGGCGCACGCGCGAGTATGGGATGCCGGCAGTGGCGACCACCGACCACGGGACCCTTTTCGGGGCCGTCGAGTTCTACGAGAAGGCCATGAAGGCCGGGATCCACCCGGTGATCGGCTGCGAGATGTACATCGCCGCCCGCAGCCGCTTCGACAAGAGCGCGGCCGACAGCCGTGAGCTTTGCCACCTCATCCTGCTGGCCGAGACCCAAGAGGGGTACCGCAACCTCTGCCGGCTGGCCACCGCCGCCCAGCTGGAGGGGTTCTATTACAAGCCGCGTATCGACCGCGAGCTTCTGAGAGAGTGCTCGCGGGGGCTGATCGCGCTCTCGGCCTGCCTGCACGGCGAGATCCCGCGCCGGATTCTCGAGGGCCGTCTCGAGCTGGCCGACCAGGCCGCCCGCATGTATCTGGAGATGTTCGGGGAGAACCGGTTTTTCCTCGAAATCCAGAACAACGGCATCGACGAGCAGGAGCGGGTCAACCGCGCCCTGATCGATATGAGCCGCCGCCTCTCGATCCCGCTGGTGGCGAGCAACGACTGCCACTACCTCTCGCGCGAGGACGTGCGCGCCCACGATGTTCTGCTCTGCATCCAGACCGGCAAGACGGTCAACGACTCCGAGCGCATGAAATTCCGCACCGACCAGCTCTATTTCAAGTCGGGCGCGGAGATGGCGGACTACTTCAAGGAGACCCCGGAGGCGCTCTCCCAGAGCGTTGCGATCGCCGAACGCTGCCGCCTGGAGTTCGACTTCAAGACCTACCACTTCCCCCGGTTCGACAGCCGGGACGGGGAGGGGGTGGAGGCCCATTTCGAGGCAAAGGCCCGCGCCGGCTTCGAACGGATCATGGCGCGGGTGCGGGCGAAGAACCCGCAGGCGGAGGAGGGCCTCTACCGCCAGCGGCTGGACTACGAGATCGGCGTCATCCGGGAGATGGGCTTTCCCAGCTACTTTCTGATCGTCGCCGATTTCATCCGCTATGCGAAGGAGCGCGGGATCCCGGTGGGTCCGGGGCGCGGCTCGGCGGCCGGAAGCCTCGTGGCCTACAGCCTGGGCATCACCGATCTGGACCCCATCGCCCACGGGTTGATCTTCGAGCGCTTCCTCAACCCGGCGCGCAAGAGCATGCCCGACATCGACGTCGACTTCTGCATCGAGGGGCGCGAGGATGTCTACAAGTACGTGGTCGACCGCTACGGCGGGGGGGATTACGTCGCCCAGATCATCACCTTCGGCAAGCTCAAGACCCGCGCGGTGATCCGGGATGTGGGGCGGGCGCTGAACATCCCGCTCGCCGAGGTGGACGCGGTCGCCAAGATGGTGCCCGACGTGCTCAACATCACCCTCGATGAGGCGCTCGAGCAGGAGCCGCGGCTGCGGGAGCTGGCGGCGCAGAGGCCGGAAATGGCCGAACTGGTCCAGATCTGCCGGGTGCTGGAGGGGCTGCCGCGCCACGCCTCGACCCACGCCGCCGGGGTGGTGATCTCGGACCGGCCGCTGATCGAATACCTGCCGCTCTTCCGCGGGAAGAAGGGCGAGGTGATCACCCAGTTCGACATGAAGATCGTCGAGAAGATCGGACTGGTCAAATTCGACTTCCTGGGGCTGCGCAATTTGACGGTGATCGCCGGCACGCTCGAGCTGATCCGGCGCCAGGGCAAGACCCCCCCCGATCTCGACAACCTCGACCTCGACGACGAGGCCACCTTCCGGCTGCTCGCCGCCGGGGACACGACCGGGGTCTTCCAGCTGGAGAGCTCCGGCATGAAGGACCTGCTGGTGCGGCTCAAACCCGGCTGCTTCGAGGATGTCGTCGCCCTGGTGGCCCTCTACCGTCCCGGCCCCATGGAGAGCGGGATGATCACCGACTACGTCGCCCGCAAACACGGGCGCCAGGCGGTCGAGTACCTCGTCCCTGCGCTCGAGCCGATCCTCAAGGAGACCTACGGGGTGATCGTCTACCAGGAGCAGGTGATGAAAATCGCCGGCGCCCTGGCGAATTACTCCATGGCCGAGGCCGACGACCTGCGCAAGGCCATGGGCAAAAAGATCCCGGAGATCATGGCAGCCCACCGCGAGCGGTTCTGCAAGGGGGCGGCGGCCGGGGGCATCGACCCCGCCAAGGCGGCCGGCATCTTCGATCTCATGGAGAAGTTCGGCGGTTACGGATTCAACAAGAGCCACAGCGCCGCCTATGCCCTCATCGCCTACCAGACCGGCTATCTCAAGGCCCACTTCCCGGTGGAGTTCCTGGCGGCCCTTCTGACCAGCGAAATGGGCTCGATCGACAACATCGTCAAGTTCATGGCCGAATGCCGCGCCCACAACGTCGGCGTATTGCCCCCCGATGTGAACACCGGCTTCAAGGAGTTCACCGTGGATCGGGGGCGGATCCGTTTCGGGCTGGTCGCGGTGAAGAATGTCGGGGAGAGTGCAATCGATGCCATCCTCGAAGCGCGCGCGGCCGGCGGCCGCTTCAGTTCGCTCTTCGACTTTTGCGAACGGGTGGACCTCAAGCGGGTGAACAAGCGGGTCGTCGAAAGCCTGATCAAATGCGGGGCTTACGATTCCACCGGCGCCCGGCGTTCCCAGCTCATGGTTGCGCTCGATGCGGCCTTCGACCACGGCCAGCGGGTCCAGCGCGAGAAGTGCGACCCGCAGCTGGCGCTCTTCGGCGGAGGGGAGTGCCCCGCCCCGGTGCCTCCGCCGGCCTTGCCGGAGCTCGCCGAGTGGGACGACCGGCAGAGACTGGGGTTCGAAAAAGAGTCCCTGGGATTTTACCTCAGCGGGCACCCGCTGACGCGCTACGAGGAGCTGATCAGCAAGTTCGCCACCACCGACGCCCTCGCGATCAAGGAGGCCGCCGACGGACTCCAGGTGAGGATCGGCGGCCTGGTGCGCGGCACAAAGACGATCAAGACCCGCAAGGGCGACCTGATGGGCTTTGCCACCATCGAGGACCGTCACGGCGCGGTGGAGGTGACGGTTTTCTCGCGGCTTTTCGCGGCGGCGAGCGACCTCCTCGCCGAGGATACCGCGGTGCTGGTCCAGGGGCAGGTGCAGCGGGATGAGCAGTCGGTCAAGCTCGTCGCCGATACCCTGATCCCGTTGGAGAAGGCCGAGGAGAGTTGGACGGCGAGCGTCCACCTCAGCCTGGACCTCGATGCGATCAGCCGCGAGCAGCTGCTTCAGCTGCGCGAGGTGCTCCAACGCTACCCCGGCTCCTGCAAGACCTATCTCCACCTGCACAGCCCGGAGCGCACCGAGGCAGTCGTCGAGGCCGCCGCCGGCGTCCATCTCAAGGCCGGCGCCGCCCTGCGGCGGGAGGTGAGCGAGGTGCTGGGCGTCAACTCACTGGAAACCCGCTGCTCCCCGATAAAAGGGGTCGAGCCGCCCAGGGGGCGGAACCAGGGGTGGGGG
>JALOOS010000192.1 GCA_025454275.1 Desulfobacterales bacterium
CCGGCCGAATTCGTCGAGGTGCTCAAGTCCTACTACCTTTTCGAAAAGGAGGCACCGGACCACGCGCTCGCCCGCGGCATGATGGAGCGGGCGGGCCTGGGCGACCCCGAGGCCCTCTTTGCGATCCTGGTTCGTCTCAAGGTCTTCGCTGAAAACGAGAACCTCGAGCTCCTGCGCCTGGAGACCCCGGTCCTCTTTTCCGAGGCGGCCGAAGCGCGCGCCGAGGAGCTGGCCCGGGCGGGGGCGAGCGGGGCGGCCGACTCCCCGCGCCAGGATCTGACCGGGCTGAACCTTTTCACCATCGACGGGCAGTCCACCCTCGATTTCGACGACGCCCTCAGCCTGGAGGCCACCGCCGGGGGCTACCGGCTCGGGATCCACATCGCCGATGTGGCCCACTTCATCCCCAAGGGGGATCCTCTCGACCGCGAAGCGCGCGAGCGCGGCAGCTCGATCTACATGGCCGACCTCAAGGTGCCCATGCTGCCGACCCTGCTGGCCGAGGGGCTCTGCAGCCTCAAGGCGGGGGAGATCCGGCCGGCCATCAGCACGATGGTGGACATCGGGCCCGAACTGGAGGTCCAGGGGTTCTGCATCGTCCCGAGCTTTGTGCGCGTGCGCAGCCAGCTCACCTATTTCGACGTCAACCAGGCGGCCGACCATGACCCGCAGCTGATCACGCTGCGCGGGATCGCCCAGAGCTTCCGCCGGCGGCGCCTGGCGGCCCGGGCCATCCACATTTCGGTTCCGGAGATCAACATCTGGGTCGGGGAGAACGGGGAGGTCAACGTCAGCCGGGTGAACCGGGAGAGCCCGGGGCGGATGCTGGTGGCGGAGATCATGATCCTCGCGAACTGGCTGACGGCCCGCTTCCTGGCCGCCCAGGGGCTGCCGGCGGTGTTCCGCACCCAGCCCGACCCGCGGGAGCGTCTCTACGAGGGGGAGGAGGGGAGCCTCTTCCAGCACTGGATGCAGCGCCGGCTGGTCAACCGCTTCGTCCTGGGCCGCTCGGCCGGCAAGCACTCCGGCCTGGGGCTCGATGCCTATGTCACCTCCACCTCGCCGATCCGGAAATATTTCGACCTGGCAACCCAGCGGCAGGTGCGGGCGGCCCTCGGTCTGGAGGCGCCCTATACCCCCGAGGAGATCGACGCGATCATCCAGCAGCTCGAGCTGCCGATGAGCCGGGTCTTCAAGCTTCAGAACAGCCGCCAGCGCTACTGGCTGCTCAAGCACCTCGAACAGCGGGTCGGCCAGAAGCTGGAGGCGATCGTGCTGGTGCGCCGCCGCCAGAGCTACCAGCTCCTGCTCACCGACTACATGCTCGAGTGCGACCTGCCGATCGCGGGGTTCATGGATCTCAAGCCCGAAGACCTGGTCCAGGTCACGATCCAGAAGGCCAATGCCCGCAAGGATCTCCTATCGCTGGCGCTGGGGTAGAATGGCATAGGGCATGGGGCAGAGGGCATAGGGTAAAGAAAGCATCTCGGAATGGATCACCATCCGGGCCAGCACCGCTTTTTCCCCACCCGCTGTCAACCCTCTGCCCTCTGGCCTTTGCCCTCATTTTACCCTCACCACCTTGCCCCCCGTAATTCTCTGAAGCTCCTGGGGCGTCAGCTTGAACACGGCTTGGGGGGTTCCGGCGGCGGCCCAGATTTCGGGATGGGCGAGCAGATCCTCGTCGATGAAAATCCGCAGCGGCTCCGTATGGCCGACCGGCGGAACCCCGCCGATGGCGAACCCGGTCCTGCGACGCACGAGCTCCGCATCGGCCTTGCGCACGGGCTCGCCGATCGTCTGCGCGAGGCGGGCCTCGTCGACGCGATTGGCGCCGCTGGTGATCACCAGGAGAGGTTCGCCGCTCTCGGCACCCTGGAAGAGGAGCGATTTGGCGATCTGTCCGACCGTACAGCCCACCGCGCGGGCGGCATCCTGAGCGCTGCGGGTGGTTTGCGCCATCTCCACCACATTACAGTCGAGTCCCGCCGCGGTCAGGGACGCCTGGACCCTCCGGGCGCCGGGGCTGAGCTCTCCCGCAGATCCGGCTGATTTGCCGCCACGTTTCGGTTCGTCCACCTGCTCCTCCTTTCATAGTCCCAGCGTATAAAAACCTTTCTTGACTAAATGTTAAATAGTTACTAAAAGTTTAATTGTTAACTAAACCTTGTTCAGGAGCGGGATATGGGTATTCAGGAGCGCAAAGAGCGTGAAAAAGAGCGTCGCCGCCAGCAGATCATGGTAGCCGCCAAACGCGTCTTCTCCGAAAAAGGGTTCAGCAAGGCCACCATGGAGGACATCGCCCAGGAGGCCGAGCTGAGCCCGGGCACGCTCTACCTCTACTTCAAAAACAAGGAGGAGCTCTACGCCTCCCTCTCGCTGCGGATCCTGCAGTACCTGCTCCTGCGCATCGAGCACGTGAATGCGGTCAAGGGCGCCGGTCCGGATGATAAGCTCAAGCAGCTCATGGAGGCCATGTACGACGTCTACGAATTCGACCCGCTCATCATCATCAACATGTTTCACCTGCAGTCGAGCGAGACGCTCAGAAACCTCTCCCCGCAGCTGCTGGAGGAGATCAAGGATCTTTCCGGCAAATCCATGGGGGCCATCTCCCAGATCTTCAAGGAAGGTGTGGCCAAGGGCATCTTCATCAACCACCACCCCGTGGCATTGGCGGACACCTTCTGGTCCGTTTTTTCCGGCGTCATTCTCTGGCTGACCAGCAAGAAGCTGATCGACGAGAGCAAGGATTTCCTGAAGGAGACCCTGTCGGTCGCCTTCGAGATATTCTACAAAGGGGTGAAGGCGAAATAGCCGGTGTCCATTTCCGGATGGACGTGAAACAGCCCGGCCGGCGCGCTGCGCTCAGGACCCCGCCGGCCGCGCAAAGAGCCGGGCCACCTCATCCACCTCGAAAGAGCGCCAACGCACGCGGCGGCCGCTGCGGAACGCCTCGACCCCGGGCCCTCGGTCCACGACCTCCCCGATCCGGGTCGAGCGGATGCCGGCCGCGCCCAGCGCATGCTCCAGTCGGCCCCGGCCGGCGGGGCGGCAGGCGATGAGCAGGCTCCCGGACCCGATCAGCCCCAGGGGATGCACCCCGAGCAGGCGGCAGATGCGGCGGGTCTCGCGCAGAATGGGAACGGCGCCGAGGTCGACCCGGATGCCGAAGCCGCCGGCGGCGCTCAGCTCCTCCAGGGCGGTGGCGAGGCCGCCCTCGGTCACATCGTGCATGGCGCTGGTCCCGGCGGACGCCGCGGCGATCCGCGCCTCCGGAATGATGCTGATCTGGTCCAATAAATTGCGGCAGGCCGAGAGCTCGCCCGCGCCGATGCCGGCCGATTGAAGCCGCCGTCCGAACTCGCGCGCGATGATGGCCGTGCCCTCGACCGCCACGGCCTTGGTGAGGAGCACCTGGTCGCCCGGCCGCATGCGCCGCTTGTCGATCAGATCGCGGCGGCGGACCGTGCCGGCCATCGTGCCGCAGACCACCGGCCGGCGGACGGCCGGGGTGATCTCGGTGTGGCCCCCGCACAGGGTGATCCCCCAGGCGCGGCAGACCTCCTGGAGCTCCTCGGCGAGCGCCTGCACGGCGGAGGCCGTGGTGCCCGGCGGGAGGAGGAGGGTCGTGAGGAGCCAGCGCGGCGCGGCCCCGGCAGTGGCGATGTCGTTGGCGTTGACCAGGACCGCGTAGCGGCCGATGGCATCGGTGGCGAAGGTGATGGGGTCCGATTTCAGCACGAGGACCTCCTCCGGGGAGACGTCCACGGCGGCGATGTCTTCGCCGACCCCCGGGTTGACGATCAGGCTCGGGTCCTCGGTGACGATCCGGTCAAGGAGCTCGCGCAGCAGTTTGTTGGGCAGCTTTCCGGCGGAAAGGGGCAGGCCGAGCCGGATGATCCGCTCGACCCGGCCCAGACCAGCGGCGCTGAAATCAGCATCCGGGCCGGCGGCTGCCGCCGCGGGGCGCGGGGAGAGATAAAGCGTGAGGCACCCGGCGGCCCGCGCGGCGGTGATCATCGCCGGATCGGCGGAGACCAGCAGCGTCTCCTCCGGCCGGCGGCACATGCCCCGGGCGGCCGCCCGCATGGGGTCGGCGGAGCCGGCGGCGAGGAGCTCCTCGCGCGCGAGGAGCGGCCCGACGGCGCCCGGAGGCAGGCCGAGGGCGGCCGCGACACGCTCCCGCACCGCGGCCCGGCCGTGGTGGGTGATGATGCCGAGGGTGAGGCCCTGCCGCCGGATGAAACCGACCAGGCGGCGGGCGGCGGGTCGCGGACGCCAGGCGGCGGACGGCGCCTCCCGCTCGCTTCGCGCCAGCGCGGTGATCAGGCGGCGCTGTTCCGGGCGCGCGCGGGTTTTCAGAA
>JALOOS010000193.1 GCA_025454275.1 Desulfobacterales bacterium
CGTCGCCGGCCCGCGGCCTCGCGGGCGCGCTGGTAGTCCTGACTTTTCTTGAAGAGCACCCCCAAGTAGGGCAGCTCGGCTTTCGTCAGTTGCCGGGGGGTGAAGTCCGGGTCGGACTGGAGCGCGCGCACCCAGTTGATCAGCTCGCGGGTCGCGGGCCGCTTTTCCACCCCTTCGATCTGGCGCAGCCGGTAGAAGGCGCTGATGCTCCCCTCCATGAGGTCGGCGTCGATGTTCGGGAAATGGACCCGCACGATCCGCCGCATCATATCCGGGTCCGGGAAGGCGATGTGGTGGAAATTGCAGCGACCCAGGAAGGGGTCGGAGAGATCCTTCTTGGCGTTCGAGGTGATGATGATGACCGGCCGCTGCCGGGCGGAGACGGTCTTGTCGATCTCGATGATGTCGAACTCCATCTGATCGAGCACATCGAGCATGTCGTCCTGGAAGTCGGTGTCGGCCTTGTCGATCTCGTCGATCAAAAGCACCGTGCGGGCCTCGGCCGTGAAGGCCTGGCCGATCTTGCCCATGCGGATGTAATCCTCGATCCGGCTGACATCCCGCTTGGAATCGCCGAAGCGGCTGTCGTTCAGGCGCGTGAGGGTGTCGTACTGATAGAGCGCGTCCACAAGCTTCATGCTGGACTTCACGTTCAGGACGATCAGCGGCATCCCCAGCGCCTCGGCGATGGCGTAGGCCAGCATGGTCTTGCCGGTGCCCGGCTCACCCTTGAGCAGGAGCGGCATTTCGAGCGCCATGGAGATGTTCACGATCTTGGCGAGCTCCTCGTCCAGCACATAGCGGGCGCCCCCGGCAAAGCGTTTGGTCTCCTCCGATGATGTCATGGCTTTCTACCCGGCGTGTCGGTGTCGTTTGTTTTTTCGATGGTCGTTGGCGGCGTTTCTCTTCTTTTTTCTTTTACGCGTTGCTCGTTGCTGTTTTTGCTTCATTCGCTTCGGATGCGATCCGAAAGCTCCCGCGTGAGGGCAAGCGCTTTCAACGCCAGGGTTTCGCTCAGGGACCCCATGCCGCAGGCCGGGGTGATGAGAGAGAGTGCCTTCAGCTCCTCCCGGTCGATCCCGAGGCCGGCGACCTGGGCGGACTTCTCCATCCATTGCGCATGGAGGTCCTCCCCTTGCGCCCGCGCCAGATCCTCGGGGCTCAGCGTCGGTACCAGGCCCCAGGCGATGGTGCCGCCGCGCCGAACGAAGCGCCGGATCGGGTCGCGGTAGATCACGAACTGATCAAAGAAGGCATAGGCATCGAAGCTGAGAATGTCGGCCGCCGAATCCAGGATCAGGGTCCAGTCCGCATTGGCGCAGATGTGCACTCCCGCCAGGCCGCCCTCCTGGTGGATCGCCTCGACCAGGGCCCCCAGGCTCTGGATGATCTCATCGCGCCCCAGGCCGATGTAAATCGAGGAGCCGAAGCCGGTGATGGCCGGATCGTCGATGAAGAGCAGCACCGGTCGGCCGAGCGCCGCGAGGCGCCGCACCTGCCAGCGCGCCCGCAGGCTGAGGAGCCGCACCAGGGCATCGCGCAGCTGCGGCTCGTAGAAAATCGCCTTGCCGCCGGCGTCGCAGAGGCTCGTTCCGAAGGTCACCGGCCCGATGATCTGCCCCTTCAGGGCGAGCGGCGGCGGCGTCCGCACCGCCGCCTGGCGGAGCAGTTCAAAGAAGCCGGCCGCCGCCTCCGGGGTCATCGCAAAGCGCGAGCCGTCCAGACCGGCCGCACCGCCTTCGACCGCCAGGGCCTCCTCGTAGAAGCCCACCACCGCCTCTTCGAAACCGGCGGCCGTCGTATCGATCATCGCGCGGCCGGCCGCTTCCGTCAGCCCCGGCATTCCGGCCGCAAACTGGCGGGTGATGCCCTCCGCCGGCACTTTGGGCAGCTGGACCCAGAGCGGGATCTCCGGCGTGTGCGCCCAGACCAGGCGCGCCGCCTCGCGGTAATCGGTCAGCGGCAGGCTGCCGATCAGACAGGGCAGGCAGTGGGGCTCGAAACGCGGTTTCATCCGGGTTGCTATAGATGAATCACTGAAAGGTGTCAATCAGGGCCGCGGCCGGCGTGAATTGACACCCCGCAGTGCCGGTGTTATACACCGGAGGTGAGATGCTCCGGCTGCGGCCGGCCGGTTTCCTATCCAGAAGAGGTGCGTCTTGGCCGACATCATCCCACTCGACGAAAAGCTGGAGACCTCGCGGGAAAAGAAGGCCTCCTTGCGCCGCAAGCAAAAAGCGCTTGCGGTGCGCCGGGTGGTCCAGTGCACCAGCTGCAATCTTAAGTGCGAGAAGTGCGGCACCCAGGTCGAGCCGGGCGCCGGCTGCACCCAGGAGCGCTGCCCCCACTCGCGGGTCCCCTACCGCTTCTGCGAGGCGTGCGAGGAGGAGTACCTCGACTACATCGAACGGCTCCAGGGCCGGGGGGATCCCGACTGCTATTGGCACAACGAGGAGTGGACCGACGCCTGGCGCAAATGGATCGACTACCAGGGCAGCATCGACCGCTATGTCAAATCCAAGGAATTTCTGCGGCTGATTCAGGAGTTCAAGCAGCCCTGAGTCGGAGGAGGTATCATGTTCGGAATCGGCATGCCGGAGCTCATCATCATCCTCGTCATCATCCTCATCATTTTCGGCGCCGGCAAGCTGCCGGAGATCGGCTCCGGAATCGGCAAGGCCATCAAGAACTTCAAGGGGGCCTCCGAGGATGAAGAGAAAAAAGAGAAGGGACCGGACAAGATCGGCGAGGACAAAAAGAGCTGACCCCTGCCGGGGCGCCTCGCCCGGGCCCTGCTACCTCCCCCTCGCGGTTGCCATCGGATTCGACCTCGCTCCCCATCCGCGCCATATTCGCTCAGGTGCATCCAACGATCAAAGGCCCTCATCCCCTCGGCCGATCCGATGGTGCTCCTGACCGGCATGGATACCGGTGTGGCAGGCGGGAAAAGGCCTCTCCTCAGAACGGGATGTCGTCCTCCATGGGCGGCCCGCCGGGGCCTGCGGAGGGTTCGCGGTAGGAAGGGGGCCCGCCGGGGCGGCCGGGGTCCTGGTTTTCCCTTCCGCCCAGGAACTGGACATCCTGGGCGACGATTTCCGTGACGTAGCGCTTGACCCCGTCCTTGTCCTCGTAGCTGCGGGTCTGCAGCTTGCCCTCCACATAGACCTGCCGCCCCTTGGCCAGGTATTTGCCGCAGATCTCACCGAGCTTGTCCCAGGCCACGATCCGGTGCCACTCGGTGCGCTCCTTCTTCTCCCCGGTGCTCTTGTCTTTCCATGTCTCGGAGGTGGCCACGCTGAACTTGGCGACGGCCGCCCCGCTGGGGATATAGCTGACCTCCGGGTCCCTCCCGAGATTACCGACGATGATCACCTTGTTGATACCGGCCATGGCATCCTCCTCTGTCTGGATGGGCTTTCACTCGATCCGGGTGCGAATCTACTTGGAAACACCGTTCGGGTCAAGCGCACGGATCGGCCGCAATCGGCCGATCCGGAATCCCCGGGGCGGTCAGTATCCCGGCGGCCGGGAGCCGGTCTGCCCTCCCCGCCCCAGCCCGGACCGGTCCCGGAGGCCGGCAAGCTTGCGGAGGATCAGGCCCGGCCCGGTCTCGACCGCTTGAAGCGCGCCGTGCGGGCACATTTCGACGCAGCAATAGCAGCGGATGCAGCGGTCGTAGTCGAAGCGGATCCGCCGGTCATGGGGGGTGATGGCCTTCGCCGGGCAGAGGCGCCAACACTCCCCGCACATCCGGCAGAGCCGATGGTCGGCCGCGGGCCGCTGGACCAGGTGCCGGCGCATCAGGCGCTTGAGCGGCCGGGGGCCGAAGGTGAGCGGCGCCAGGACCGGCAGGCGCACGCCTGCAACCAACCGAAAATCCCCGCGGATCTCGACATCCGCCGCCGCCAGCCCCAGCTCCTCCGCCGCGCGGTGAGTGGGCAACTCCGGCGGGGAGAGTCCGAGAAAGCGGCAGATCGCCGCATCCGCCGCCGGGGCGCTCGCGCTGCCCACCAGGACGCCGAAGGCCCGCGGGCTCCCGCTTCGGCCCGGCCCCTGGCCTTCCATGCCCAAAATGCCGTCGACCAGGGTGACCGCCGGGCCGATCGCCCGGTGGATCTGGACCAGCAGGCGGGCGAAGAGCCGCCGGTCCACCCCGCTGCGCATATGCCACTCCGGCTTTTTCAACCCGACGATGCAGCCGAAGAGGTTCTTCACCCCCAGGGTGAGCAGCATCTGGGCATGGGTCTTGAGCTTGGGCAGGTTGATCACCGCATCCGCCTCGACCGCCTCGCGGGCGACATCGATCCGCCCGAAGGGCGCACCGATGTCGACCGGCACCGAGTGCGT
>JALOOS010000012.1 GCA_025454275.1 Desulfobacterales bacterium
GTTGGGGACGAGGTCGTAGCGTTTTTTCAGCTGGACGTCGATGTCGGACCAGGCCGACTCCGCGGTGGCCCTGATCCGCACGAGCTTGTTGTAGAGCGAAACCACGATCAGAGCGAGAACCACCAGAACCGCCACCACTGCCGTCATCAGTCCCATGGACGTTCCCTCCCGAACAGAGAGTGATCGGTGCGAAGACGCACTCGCCCGGCGGCATACCGGATCGGGCGTCGCGACTCAAGCCCCCGCCGGTCGGATATCGGCCCTTCCCCCCGAAAGCTGAAGGCGCGGCGGCGGCGATCCCATCCGCCGGCACGGGCTGGCGCCGGGATGCCGGCCGGCTGCATCGGCACGCGCGATGGGCCGCTCTCACGGCGCTGAGTCGCCCGGCTCGGCAGGCGTCCGCAGAAGGGCGATCCCCTCGATCTGGGCGGCGGCCACCCCGGCCAGGGTGACGGGCAGGATGCCGACCGCATGGGCCACGATGGCGTAGGAGAGGGCCTCGGAGGCGGGTACGCCGAACATGAGCAGCGCGACCTGGCAGAGGTAGTGGAAGGTGCCGACATAGCCCGGGGTGGAGGGCACGACGACGCTGACGGTGGTGAGCACCAGCACGACCAGACCGGCATGCCAGGGCAGGGAGTGGAGCTGCGGGAGGTCGAAGGCCGCCAGGCAGAGGTAGTAGACGGCGGCGTAGCCGGCCCAGATGCCGATCGACAGCACCCCCACGGCCAGGTAGTGCCCGGGGCCGGCGAGCGGCTGGACCCCGTGGAGAAAATTCAGGACCAGGGACTCGATCCGGCCGCCCATCCGCTGCGGCAGGGGGTTGCGCAGGTATCGCACCAGGGCGGTGGTCCGGGCCTCATACCGTTTGGCGAGGACCAGGAGCCCGAGCAGCGCCAGCGCCCCGGCCAGCATGAGAACCCCGCTCGCCTCGACCCAGGCGGGGAAAGGGTGGACGATCACGACCAGCCCCATCACGGCGATCAGTGCGATGACGTCGAGGATGCGCTCGACCACGATCGAGCCGAAGGCTGCACCGGCGGGGATCCCGGATTTTTTGCCGATCACGAAGGCGCGCAGCAGCTCACCCAGGTGCGCGGGCAGGAAGCTGTTGGCGGCGTAGCCGATCATGAGGGCCGAGAAGAGCCGGCCCGTGCCCACCCGTTTCACCGGGCAAAGCAGGTATCGCCAGCGCAGGGCCCGCAGGGCGTGGGCGGCCATCATCGCCGCCACGGCCAGGGCCACCATCCCGTACCGGGCCCCGGCCAGGGCCCGGGCTACCTGTTCGAGGTCGACCCCGCGCAGCGCCAGCCAGATGCAGAGCAGCGTGACCGCTGCGCCGATGGCCAGATGGAGCGTTCGTTTTCGCATTCCTGTCGCGCCGCCCACCCCGGCGGGGGGCGGGGAGCACCGGCCCGCACCGTCTCAGGCGGACGCATTCTTGACGAGCATCGTGGTGGGATCCAGCACCAGGCGGGAGTGCTCCGGCGTGAGGCTCACCCCCTTGAGGGGCACCACGTGAATCTCCTGGCCGACCGGCAGGAGTTGGAGCGCCACCGCGAAAAGGTCATCCACGTCGGCCAGCTGCTTGGGCACCCCGCCGGGCCCCGGGTCCTCGTGGCGGTGGGTGCGGATGCTGAACCATACCTGCAGGCCGTGCAGGCGGGCGATCTTCTTGAGCTCGGAGAGCATCTCGCGCACCGGCTCGTCGAAGGAGAGTCCGTCCACGATCAACATGCGCGGGATGAAGATGTTCTGCTCGATCAGATCCCCCAGGCGCTCCTCCAGGCGCGGGACGCTGAACCCGTCGGTGCGGAAGGTCATGATGAAGCGATGGGGCAGGAGGGATTCCCACACCTGGCCGCTCTGGGGGACGGCCAGATCGGAGGCGATGTGCGCGAACAGGTTCTGATACCAGAGGCTGGCCTTGTTCACCGGCTGGTTCAGGCTGACGTGCAGGACGTTGCGCGCGTTGAGCATGGCGTTCAGCGCGATCTGGACCATGAGCGCCGTTTTGCCGACGCCGGCCCGGGCGAGCACACAGCCGAACTGGCCGGGGGCGAGGACCTCCTCAGCCGGTCCGCCCAGACAGCGCAGGGGGTTGCGCAGGTTGAGATCGGTTTTGATCATGGCGAAAAACCTCTCCTTGATGAGGATGACTTCCGCCGCAGGCCTCCACGGACCTGCCGCGGCTCTCGTCTGGAACATGTCGTTTCGCAAAGCCATCGGGCCGGGGCGGCGTTTCACGCCACCTTTTTCTTCTGCTCCGCGGCCTTCTTCTCCAGTTCCTCGGCGATCGAGTGGGGCACCTGTTTGTAGGCCAGGAACTCCATCGTGAACTGCGCCTGGCCCTGGGTCAGGGAGCGCAGGACCGTGGAGTAGCCGAACATCTCGGCCAGAGGCACCTGGCTTTCGATAACGCAGAGCGCCCCCTCGTCCTGGGCGCCGACGATCATGCCGCGGCGCTGGTTGAGGGAACCCATCACGCCACCCTGGAAGGCGGTGGGTGTTTCGACGACGACTTTCATGATGGGCTCCTGGATCACCGGCTTGGCCCTGAAATAGCCCTGCTGGAACGCCCCGCGGGCCGCCGCCTGGAAGGCCATGTCCGAGGAGTCCACGGCGTGGGAGGCTCCGTCGTTGATGGCGATTTTGATCCCGGTGACGGGGAACTCCATTTTCGGCCCCTTGGCGAGGCACTCGCGGAACCCCTTCTCGCAGGCGGCGATGAACTGGGTGGGGATGGCTCCGCCCACCACCTGGTTGTCGAACTCGAAGTCGCCCTCGGCGAGCGGTTCCATCCAGCCCGCCACCCGGCCGTACTGGCCCGAGCCGCCGGTCTGCTTCTTGTGCAGGTAGTCGAAATCGGCCCGCTGAGTGATGGTTTCGCGGTAGGCGACGCGGGGGGCCCCGGCCGCGACCTCGGCCCCGTACTCCCGCTGCATGCGCTCGATGTAGACCTCGAGGTGCAGCTCGCCCATGCCCGAGATGATGGTCTCGTTGGTTTCGGGGTTCACGTGGGTCTTGAAGGTCGGGTCCTCTTTCGTGAAGCGGTTCAAGGCCTTGGACATGTTGATCTCGGCCTTGTGGTCCTTCGGCCGGATGGCCAGCGAGATGACCGGTTTGGGGACGTACATGGAGGTCATGGTCAGGCTCAGCCCCGGGGCGACGAAGGTGTCCCCCGAGGCGCAGTCGATGCCGAAGAGGGCCCCGATGTAGCCGGCCGGGATCAATTCGATCTCCTCCATCTGATCGGCGTGCATCCGCACGACGCGGCCGACCTTGATTTTGCGCCCGGTACGCACGTTGACGATGGTCTCCCCTTTGCACAGCGACCCCTGGTAGACCCGCAGGTAGGTCAGCTGACCGTAGGTGCGGTCTTCCAGCTTGAAGGCGAGCGCCACGAGCGGGGCGGCCGCATCGGCGGCGAGCGCGACCGGCGCTTCGTCCCGGTCCATGTCGAGCGCGGTGTTCTCGACATCCGCCGGGCAGGGAAGCAGGTCGTTGACGGCGTCGAGCAGTCGCTGAATCCCCTTGTTCTTGTAGGCCGAGCCCATGAAGACGGGGGTCAGCTCACGTCGGATCACGGCCTTTCGCAACGCCGCAAGGATCAGCTCGCGGCCGACCTCCCGCTCTTCGAGCAGGGCCTCCATCAGCTCATCCGAAAACATCGAGACGGCATCGAGCATCTCCGTGCGCTTGGCGGCGGCGAGCTCCTGGAGGTCATCGGGGATCGGCTCGGTCCGCACCTCCTCGCCCTTATCACCGTCGAAATAGACGGCCTGCATGTCGATCAGGTCCACGACGCCGGTAAAGTCCGACTCGAGTCCGATCGGCAGCTGCATGGCGACGGCCTGGTGGCCGAGCTTCTGCCGCAGCTGTTCGACGACGCGGAAGGGGTTGGCGCCGGAGCGGTCGCACTTGTTGATGAAGGCGATGCAGGGCACCTTGTAGCGGCGCATCTGCTGATCCACGGTGATGGACTGGGACTGGACGCCGGCCACCGCGCACAGGACCAGGATGGCGCCGTCGAGCACCCGCAGGGAGCGCTCCACCTCGATGGTGAAGTCCACGTGGCCGGGGGTGTCGATGATGTTGATCTCGTGTCCCTTCCACTCGCAGAACGTGGCGGCCGAGGCGATGGTGATCCCGCGCTCCCGCTCGAGCTCCATGCTGTCCATGAAGGCCCCCACCCCGTCTTTGCCCTTGACGTCGTGCATGGCGTGGATGCGCTTGGTGTAGAAGAGGATCCTCTCGGTGAGGGTCGTCTTGCCCGAGTCGATGTGGGCGCTGATGCCGATGTTCCTGACGCGTTGGATGTCCTTTTTCATAATGCCGACCTTGATGTGCGTTTGAAAAAAAATTCCCGTCTCGGTGCTCCCGAAACGGGACGGTTAGACCCGAACGGCGGTTATTTTTTCTTGTAAACGTTAAAGTTATATTACGGCTATGCTAGTTGTCAATGAAAATCAGCTGCGTCTTGCCCGTGCGGAGCTCGCCGCCACGTCAACAGCCCGCGGGGCCGCGGAGCCCCTGCGGCGGGCGGTTGCGGCGGTGACGCTTGGTGAGCGGGCGGCGGCGCAGCAGCAGATAGGTGGCCCCCGCCCCGCCGTCGCATGCGCGGGCGCTGGTGAAGGCGATCACCCACTTGCGCCAGGGGCCGCGGGTCAACCACTCCTTCAGCTTGGATTTCAGCACCGGATCCGATGGGGAGGAGAGCCCGCGCCCGTGAATGACCAGCAGCGCGCGGCGGCCGGCCGCGAGGCTTTGACGGATAAAGGCTTCGAAAACCGCTTGGGCCTGTTCGACGTTCAGCCCATGCAGATCCACATGACCCTGGAGGGCGAAATCGCCGCGGTGAAGGCGGCGGGTGATCCCGGGCGGTGCCAGGCAACCGGCGCCCTCCATGTATTCCGGGGTATCTGCCACCACGAATCCCTCGCCGCACGCCACGAGCCGGGCGAGGCGATTCATCTCGCCGGCATCCGGTGCCGACCCCGGAGCGACCGGCGGCGGCCCCGGCCGGCGTGCCGGCAGCACCTGCGCCTCCAGGGGCCGGACGCCTTGCATGGCCTCGGCGAACAGCTCCTGCTCACTCGGCGGGAGGGGCAGGGGAGGGGCGGTGGCCGGTGACGGCGGCGCCGGGGCCGCGGGGAGCGTTTTCGACCCGATCAGAGCGGATAGACGCTCGAACGGACGATGGAAGCCGTTGGGGTCTCTCGGTTTCATCACAGCCTGCCTGATCGGGTCTGCCGCGCCGATGGCGCCCACCCCTTGCCGTCGACCGAAAATTGGCCGGTGAACGGTCATCTACGCCAACTTATCCACGCCGGTGCGGCAGGTCAACAGGTAGGGGCCTCTGGTCGAAATTTTTGCTCGCGGAAGAGGCCCTGTTTTGCTATAAAAAAAATTTACGCAAATAGTTATGGTGGAGGGTTTCATGGATTGGCAGAGCGCCTACGCCTCCAAGGTGATTTCCGCCCAGGAGGCCATGACCAAGATCAAGCGCGGCAGCCGGCTGTTTCTCGGCACCGGGTGCGGCGAACCCCAGCATCTGATCAAGGCGATGGTGTCGGACCAGGGGTTGTACGACATCATGATCTATCAGATGCTCTCCTTCACCCTGTCGCACTACGTCGACAACCCGTCGTTTCAAAAGCGCTTCTCGCTGAAGCTCTTTTTCATCAGCCGCTCCATGCGGCGTGCGGCGTTCGAGGGCCGGATCGATTACCTCCCCTGTTATCTCTCCCAGATCCCGGGGCTTTTCTCAAGCAACCGCATCGGCCTGGACGTGGCCATGGTCCAGGTGAGCCCGCCCGACAAATACGGCTACTGCAGCCTCGGGGTGTCGGTGGACATCACCCGCGCCGGGCTCGAAAACGCGCGCACCGTGATTGCCCAGGTCAATCAGCGCATGCCCCGCACCTGGGGCGACAGCTTCGTCCACGTGGACGACCTGGACTGGCTGATCCCCTTCGATGAACCGCTGGTGCAGTCTTTCCCCACCCTGCAGGACAACGAGGTCTCGCGGCGGATCGGCCACTATGTCTCCCAGCTGGTGGAAGACGGCGCCACCATCCAGGTGGGCTTCGGCAACCTTCCCTTTCATATTCTCAAATATTTGGACGACAAGAAAGACCTCGGCCTGCACACCCACGTCATCACCGACGGATACCTGCCGCTCTTCGAGCGCAAGATCATCACCAACCGCCAAAAAAGCCTGCTCCCCGACCGCATTGTCACCTCGCTCTGCATGGGCTCCCAGCGCCTGTACGACTTCGTCGACAACAACCCCGCCTTCTATTTCCGGGCCTCGGATTTCGTCAACGACCCGCTCGTGGTCGCCCGCAACGACCACCTCGTCTCCATCAGCCCGGCGTTGGAGGTGGATTTGACCGGTCAGGTCTGCACCGACAGCATGGGCTCGCTCTTTTACAGCGGAATCGGAGACCAGGTGGATTTCATGCGCGGCAGCGCCATGTCCAAAGGAGGCTTCTCCATCGTGGTGATGCCCTCCACGGCCCAGGGCGGCAAGGTGTCCCGCATCGTCCCGCACCTGAGCGAGGGGGCCGGAGTGGCGACCACCCGCGGGGACGTCAATTTCGTGGTCACCGAATACGGGATCGCCGAGCTGATGGGCAAGGGGATCTACCAGCGGGTGATGGAGCTCGCCCAGATCGCCCATCCCAAGTTCCGCGAGGAGCTGGTGGAAGCCGCCAAGAAGCGCCACTACATCTTCCCCGACCAGATGCCCCCCTCGACCGATGATCTGATCTTCATCGAGGGGTACAAACGCTCCTTCACCTTGAAAAACGGCAAAACGTTGGAGCTGCGCCCGCTGCTGCCCTCGGACGAGTTCGCCTACCGCAATTTTTTCTATTCCCTGCAGGAGAAGACGATCTACATGCGCTTCTTCTATAAAATGCGGACGTTTACGCACGAGGTGGCCCAGAAGCAGTGGGCCAGCCTGGACTACCGCCACAACATCTCGATTGTCGGTCTCGTGCAGAAGGGCGGCCACAAGGAGATCCTGGCCATCGGTTCCTATGCCCGCGAGAGCGAGGAGCGGGCCGAGGTGGCCTTTGTGGTCCGCGAGGACTTCCAGGGGCAGGGCATCGGCTCCTACCTTCTGGAGCTGCTCGAAACGATCGCCTCCCAGAACGGGTACAAGGGCTTCTGTGCGACGGTGTTGCGGGAAAACGCCTCCATGCTGCGGGTCTTCAAGAATCGCTACCCGAACGCCAAGGTGACCTTTTCCGGCGGCAGCGAAGTGCTGGTCGACATGGCGTTTGCAGATGCCGTACCGCAGTCGCCGAACGCGCAGGACGGCCAGAAATTCGCTCCGCCCCCCCGTTGACCGACCCGCGGCCGACCCGGCGGAGGATGCCCGCATCAGCTGCCGGGCCGCAAACGGACTTCTTCCGCTGAGACCCGTGGGGGGGGGCACGGCGGAGAAGGAACGGCACAGCTTGCCAAAAAACGGAATTTATTGTAATTTAAGAAATATACAGTGATTGCAGGCTGACGTACCGTGTGCACCGGCCGATGGGTGGACGGGCGGATGTTTTTTCGGCCGGCGGCCGGAAATCCAAACCTTCCGCCGGCCGGGCGGCCGGGATCTCATTTTCCCACCGCGTCGCGCATCGAGGCCTTTTCAGGCGGCAGGGGCCGGAGCGCACCGCCGGCCCCTGCCCGGCTCAAGCATCGGGCACATAATGCCGAAGTAGTCTAACAACCAATGGAGGGGCGGGCAGGTGTCATACACGCTAGATCAGAAACAGCTGGACCGGATCGAGGACATTCTGAAGGCCGACCTGGTCGACAACGGTGTGCGCTGTGTGTTCTTGATCGACATGGCCGGCAACATCATCACCAACCTGGACAACGGCGAGCGGCAGCACGACATCTATTCGCTGGCCGCCCTGGCTGCGGGGAACTTCGGGGCGGTGAGCGCCATGGCCAAGATCATCGGGGAGAACGAGTTCTCCCTGCTGTTCCACAAGGGCCGCAAGGAGAACATTCACTTCAATAAAATCTCCACTGAATTCCTCCTGATCACGATTTTCGGCAACGATATCTCCCTTGGGTTCCTGCGGCTGAAAGTCGGTGAATCGGTCGAACAGCTGAAGGGGATTTTGGAGCCGCTGACCTCAGCGCATGCTTGAACGCCGATGGCCTTCATCAACCTCAAATCCAAGGTCATCCAGGTCAAAATCGTCTATTACGGTCCGGGCCGCGGTGGCAAAACGACCAGCCTGGAATACATCTACCGGAAGTTTCAGCAACGGATCCGGGCTGAGATGGTGACCATCAAGACCCACGGCGACCGCACCCTGTTCTTCGATTTTCTGCCCTTCGACATCGGGCTGATCAACGGGTACAACATCAAGATCCAGCTGTACACGGTGCCCGGCCAGGTAAAATACAACGCCACGCGCCGGCTGGTGCTGCGGGGGGTCGACGGAATCGTCTTCGTGGCCGACGCCATGGCCGTGCGGCGGGAGAAAAACATCCAGTCCCTGCGCAACCTGCATGAAAACCTGGCAAGCTACAAGAAAAATCTGGCGGCCCTGCCCCTGGTGATGCAGTACAACAAAATCGATCTGGCCGAGCAGGGCATCCCGATACTGGACGTCGCGCTGATGGAGCACGATCTCAACCGGGACCTCAAGGCCCCTTATTTCGCCGCCAGCGCCCTGAAGGGGATCAACGTGGTGGCGACGCTCAAGAAGATCATCTCCATGAGCGTCGCCGCCGTGAAGAACGAATTCCTGTAGGAGGCACTCTCTTGGACCATCCATCCAAGTTCGACCAGCTCAGCACCGAGCTGGAAAGCCGCCTGAACGACCTGTTTCGGGAGGACGACCCGGCGCCCCCCCCGCCGCCTCCGCCGAAGCGGGCGCCTGCCCAGCCGCTCGATGAGCTCAAGAAAACGGTTCTGTCGATCGACTGGGAAATCACTCCCGAAGCCCTCGCCGGCCTGCAGGAGCAGATCGGGCTGCTGAAAGTGACCTTTCAGCGCGACAAGGTGATCAGCATGTTTCTGCAGATCCTCGGGGCGCTGGGGCAGTATATCAAAACCAGCCGGAGTTACGTGCACCCGAGCACCTTCACGGTGCTGAACTCCGTGTTCGCGCGGCTGGATGAAATCGTCGCCACACCGTCCATGCCGGAGGAGCGGAAGCGCAAGCTGCTCCAAGTGGAAATGGCCGGCTATCAGGAGCTGCGCGACAAGATCATGAAGCGGCGCAAACCGATCCGTGCGGATTCCGCCGAGTCCCCGGCGCCCGCCCCACCCGCGACCCCCAACGTGGTGGCGGTGACGCCGGAGATGCTGGCGCAGGCGATGGAGGAGTTGAAACGCTTTATCCGCTCGGAGTTGATCCGTTTCAGAGAGGAGCTGCGCGGCGCCTCCCGGCGGGGATGAGAGCGGCCGCAATCGGTGTGTGCATAACGGGAAAGGAGCAGCATCATGATCCGGCCGCCGCGACCCACCGGCCCTGCCACGGAGGCGTCGCACGGCCCCCGCGTCGATGCGGCGGCGGCCGAGCCGCGGCCGATCGTCATCTGCGAGGAGTGCGGTCGCAAATACAGCGTGTCGCCCTCCAAGATCCGGGGCAGCGCCGCCGGCTTCACCTGCCGGCACTGCGGCCACCGGATCGTGGTGGCCAGGAGCGAGGGCTCCGGGCGGATCGAGGCGGTCGGCGGTCCGGTTGAGCCCGCCCCCCCGGAGATCGAAAGCAGCGTGCCGCTTCCGGTCCTCCGGCCGTCCGGGCGGCGAGCGGCGCTGCCCTCCCTGGCGGTGTGGGCGGGGATTACGGCAGCAGCAGTTGCCGCGGCGGCCGGGCTGTTCGTGATCCGCACGCAGGCCGAGTTGGCCGAGCTCGAGCGTCACCAGGTCCACGCCGCCCGGCAATTGGCCGCACAGCAGATCGACCAGATCGCCGCCGGTGCGGCCGAACGGGTACGCCTGATCCTGGCGTCCCAGCCGGGGCTCTCGCCCGGGGATTTCGCCCGCAGCCCGGAGCTGCGCGCCATCGCGATGCAGCCGGTGGGCCGGACCGGTCAAATGCTGGTGGCCGCCATGCCGGAATCCGATGGAATCTGGCGGGTGTGGCTCCACCCCGATCCGCGGCGCGTCGGGGCGGACCTCGGCTCGCTGGTTTCGGACGCGGATCCGCTTTTCCCGGATGTATGGAAGAGCATCAACCGCGCCGCCTATGGGTCGCCCTCCGTCGGCTATCACCGGGTGCGGGCGGCGGACGGCACATTCAAAGGGCAGGCGCTGGCCTGCTACCCGGTGACCGGAACGAACTACATCCTGGCGGCGGCGGCGCCGGTGGAAGAGCTCTCCGCTCCGCTGATCGAGGTGCAGACCCGTGCGGGCGGGGCGATCCGGGAGATGGGGTTCACGGCGGCCGGCCTGCTGGGCGGGACACTGCTGGCGGCCGCGGTGGCGGCCTGGTTTCTCGTCATCCGGCGAAGCAGCCTGAGCCGCGGCGAGAAGCCGGTCAACGGCGACGCCCCGCCCGCCGGGCGGGGCGATGAGATGAGGGGCCCTCGGCCATGAACAAAACCGTTCTTCTGGTGGATGACGACCGCGAGATGCTGCGCCTCTTTCAGGAGGCACTGGCCCCTTACCGGGAGTCGTTCGGCGTGGTGGCGGCCGGCGACGGGGTGGAGGCCCTGGAGTGCCTCAAACGCCGGAACATCTCGCTGGTCGTGACCGACCTCAAGATGCCGCGCATGGACGGCTTCGAGCTGCTGGCGGCCATCATGGAGAGTTATCCGGATATCCCCGTCATCATCATGTCGGGGTTCAACGCGCCGGGCATCGAGAACATGGCCCTGCGCGGCGGCGCGGTCGGTTTCATCGTCAAACCCTTCACGGTCGAAACGCTCGCCCATCAGATCCTGACGATGCTGCGCAAGGAAACCGAGGGCGGCACCCTGCACAATGTCTCCAGCAGCATGTTTCTGCAGCTGATCGAGATGGAGCAGAAAACCTGCGTGATCCGGCTGGCCAACCGGGATTCCGGGAGAACCGGGGCCCTGTTCTTCGTCGAGGGCGAGCTCTTCGATGCAAGGGTCGGGGCCTTCCAGGGAGAGCGGGCCGCCTACGAGATCTTCGCCTGGGACCACGTCAGCCTGTCGATCCAGAACGACTGCACGGTGCGGGAGAACCGGATCCGCAAGGATCTGAACCAGCTCATCCTGGAAGCCATGCGCCGCAAGGATGAGATCGCCGCCGGGGCGGGAGCGCCGGCCGCGGCCCCGCCGGAAGAGTCGGACAGCCCGCCGCAGCGCCTGCGGGCGAAGATCCTGGCGGCCTTCGGCGCGCAGAGCGGGTTGGAGGACATCATTCAGAATCAGGACTGGCGCGGGCGGATGAAACGCATCTCGGCCTGCGGCGAGCGCCTGAAGCTGGGCCGGCTGGTGCTGGGCTACGTCGACAAGGCCGATGCGCGCGACTACATCCTGGTACCGGGGGAGGATCAGACCGTGGCCGCGGTGAACCCGACCTGCCCCCGGGACAAGCTCTTGCAGCTGCTGGCGGAATGAGGCGCGGAGGGGCGAATGCGCGAGGTGTTCGCAGATCTGCTGGCCGTCGATGGGGTCAAGGGCGTGCTGCTCTTCTCGGCGGGCGGAGATCTGCTCTTCGAAGAGTTCACGATCGGGGCCGCCGGCCGCCCGCCGGTTCGGGAGTGGCGGGCCCTCCTGGAGGCCGTGGCCGGTTTCCGCGAAACGGACCTGCTCTTCGAAAAGGGGCGGGTGTACGTGCGGCGCGTGGGCGAAAGGGGGTTGATCGTCGTCACCGGCCTGATCGCTCCGAGCGCCATGATCCGGCTCACCTGCGACATCCTGGCGCCGGCGCTGACGCAGTTCAAACCCGGTAAGGGCCTGAAGCGGTTTTTCGGCCGCTGACCGTTACCGGCAACCATCATTCTCGAGGGACAGTTCCGCGATGAGAACCGATATCGACGCCCGTATCAACGAAGCCGAAGTCTGCCGGTCCATGGGGCTTTTCAGCGAATCGCTGGCCATCTATGAGAAGATCCTGCCGACGGTGCCGGGGCAGCAGGCGGAGATCCAGCAGACCATCAAGAACCGCATCGACCTCCTGCGGCAGGAGATCGCCAAGGAGGAGGCGACCGGCGACACCGGCGTTTCGGCCCGCGACATCTCCTTTATCCGGGAGGCGATCTCGGGCTCCGGCGATTTGAGTGCGGTCATGGACAGCGCCGCCGCCTTCCAGGAGATGGGCCTTTACGGTGAGGCGGTGGCGGAGTTCGCGAAGCTGATCGGCGAAGACTTCCCCCCCGAAAAACTGGTGCCGCCGCTGGTGGAGAGCCTCCTGAAGCTCCACGCGCCCTCCAACGCCGTCAACGAGCTGAGCGCGCTCATTCCGGGCGATGGGTTCGACAAGCACCGCTCCGCCCGGATCCGCTTCCTGGCCGGGGTCGAGATGGAGAAACGCGATCACCGCGACCAGGCCCACGACCTCTACAAGGCCGCCCACGAGCTCAACCCTGCCGACGCCGAGATCGAAAAACGCCTGGCGCCCATGGCCGCCTCACTGGCATCGGGCTCCCGCTACGATTACCTGCTGCGGGAGAAACTGGTCACGACCGACCAGCTCCAGAAGGCGCACAGCCTATCCAAAAAAAGCAACAAGAGCGTCGAGTTTGTGCTGATCGAGCAGTACAAGATCAAAAAAGAGGCCATCGCCAAGTCCTTTTCACTCTTCTACGGATGCAAGTTCCGCTCCTTCGACCCCACGGTGCCCGCTCCCGTGGAGCTCCTGGCCAATTTGAAAATGGCCTTCCTCCTGAACGAGCTCTGGATCCCCATCAGCTGGAGCAAGGAAGGGATCGAGGTCCTGGTCGACGATCCGCGCAACCTCAACAAGACCGACAACATCAAGGCCTTGATGAAAACCGCCCGGATCAACTTCACGGTGGCGATCCGCGAGGACATCCAGCTGTTCGTCCGCCACTTTTTCGACAAGGACCGCACGGCGGAGCATCCCCCGGAGGAGGAGGCGGCACCGGACATCGACATCATCGATGTCAGCTTCGAGGAGGAGAAGGAGGAGGTCGCCGCCGATTCCGTCGATGAAAGCTCCAGCCAGGTCGTCAAGCTCGTCGACCAGGTGATCATCGCCGCCTACCGCAAGAACGCCTCCGACATCCACATCGAGCC
>JALOOS010000379.1 GCA_025454275.1 Desulfobacterales bacterium
AGCAACGCCATACAAATAAATTGATAAGCCTGAACAAACCCGTTATGGTTGAACTGCATCCCCGCGAGGTGACCGCCCATGGGCAAACAGCGCATCCTGGTCGTCGACGACGAGGAGGACATCCTCGAGCTCGTCCGCTACCACCTGGCCCGCGAAGGCTACGACGTCGTCGTCTCGGCGAGCGGCGAAGAGGCCCTGAAAAAGGCCAAGAAAGAGCTGCTCGACCTGGTGGTCCTGGACCTGATGCTGCCCGGCCTGGACGGGCTCGAGGTGGCCAAGGCTCTCAAGGCCGATGCCAAGACCCGCATTCTGCCGATCATCATGCTGACCGCCAAGGGCGAGGATGCCGACGTGGTCAGCGGCCTTGAGATCGGCCGTTCTCCGGCGCCGTTCCCGCGAACCGGTGGGCGAGTCGGACTCCATCAGCATCCACGATCTCGACATCCACCCCGGACGACGCAGCGTGATCGCCGGCGGCAAGCCGGTGGAGTTGACTTTCACCGAGTTCCAGCTCCTGCACACGCTGGCGCGCCGCCCCGGCTGGGTCTTCACCCGCAGCCAGATCGTGGACGCGGTGCGCGGCAGCGACTACCCGGTCACCGACCGCAGCGTCGACGTCCAGGTGGTCGGGCTGCGCAAAAAGCTCGGGGCCCACGGCAGCTACATCGAAACCGTGCGGGGAGTCGGCTACCGGTTCAAGGAAAAGCCATGACCCGGCGGCGGGCCATCGTCTGGCGGCTGTTTGTCTCCTATGTGCTGATCACGCTGGGGGCGCTCTTTGCGGCCGGCTGGTACTCCATGCGATCCCTGGAGAACTTTCTGCTGGCGCAGATCGCCTCCGACTTGACCCAAAGGGCCCGGCTGCTCGAAAACCAGGTGGCCGAGCACCTGAGCCCCCCGAACCCCGAGCTCCTCGACGCCATCAGCAAGAGAGCCGGCCGGAATTCGGAGACCCGCTTCACCATCATCCTGCCCGACGGCCTGGTCGTGGGCGACTCGCGCGACACCCCCCGCCACATGGACAACCACGCCGGCCGCCCGGAGTTCGTGGGCGCCCTGCGCACGGGGTCGGCGCATGCCGTGCGCTTCAGCGAGACCCTCCGGCAGCCGATCATCTACCTGGCGGTGGCGGTCCCATCCGTAGAACGCCCGCTGGCGGTGGTCCGCGCCGCCATCCCGCTGTCGCAGATGAGCTCCGAGCTCGCCCGGATCCGCCTGGAGCTTCTGGCTGCGGGGGGGGCCATCGGGCTGCTCGCCCTCGGGGTCACCCTGACCATCTCCCGGCGGTTTGCGCGCAAGCTGGGTGAGCTGCAGCGGGGCGCCGCCCGCTTCGCCCAGGGGGAGCTCGCCCACCGGCTGCCCGTGCCCGATGCCGGTGAGCTGGCCGGCCTGGCCGACTCGCTCAACCGCATGGCCGAGCAGCTCGAAGGGCGGATGCAGACCGTCATCAGCCAGAGAAACCAGCTCGAAGCCGTCCTCTCGAGCATGCTGGAGGGCGTGATCGCGGTCGACGGCGGGCTGAAGAGCCGCACCCCCATGGAGGACGACATCGTCGTCTACCAGAACGGGGAGCGGATCCTCAACATCCGCAGCGCCCCGCTTCTCGATGCCGCCCAGGAGCCGATCGGCACCCTGATCGTCTTCAACGACGTGACCCAGCTCCGGCGGCTCGAAAACATGCGCCGTGATTTCGTGGCCAACGTCTCGCATGAAATCAAGACCCCGCTCACGGCCATCAAGGGTTTCGTGGAGACCCTCAACCAGGGGCTGGTCGAAAATCCGGCCGAGTCCAAGCGGTTTCTCGAAATCGTCGCCAAGCACGTCGACCGGCTCACCTCCGTGGTGGAGGACCTGTTGATGCTCTCGCGGATCGAGGACCAGGGGGAGCGCCACGACCTGAAACGGGAGCGGACCCGGCTGCGGGAGATCTTGCATAACGCCGTCCAGGTCTGCCGCCCGGGGGCCGATGAAAAGCAGATCCGTATCGAGATCGCCGGGGATGAAGCGCTGACGGCCTTGGTCGACCCGGTGCTGATCGAGCAGGCCGTGGTGAATCTGCTCGACAACGCCGTCAAATACAGCGATGCCGACACCTCGGTCCGGCTGGCGGCGGAGCAGACCGGAAACGAGATCCGGATCAGCGTCCAGGACCACGGGATCGGCATCGAGCGCAAACACCTGCCGCGCCTCTTCGAGCGCTTCTACCGCGTGGACAAGGCCCGCAGCCGTGCCATGGGCGGCACCGGCCTCGGGCTGGCCATCGTCAAGCACATCTCCCAGGCCCACGGCGGCCACGTCGATGTCGCGAGCGCCCTCAGCCAGGGCAGCACCTTCACCCGACATTGGCCTTGCGATCCCCTCAACAACCGTAAATCGATACGCCGTAGAATGGCCGCGGATTGCATCCCAAGGCCAAGGTCAAGGCGCGCGATTCCCTCGGAAACGAGGCGTATCCCGCCACGGCGGGACCGTCGCATCTCGCCGGATACTCGGTAGCGTTCTGTGTTGTCTCCCTTCAAGCGGGTGCACCGTGCGAGGAAAGCTGGTTGCATCCCAAGCCCAATATCAAGGCGCACGAATCCCGCGGAACGAGGCGTACGCCAGTACGCCGCAGTGACCGCGGGATGAAGTGCAACGCCGAGATTGGGCTTGCGATGCAACCAGCTCAGGGTCAGCCGAAGCGGCCGGTGATGTAGTCCTGCGTCAGCTGATGCCGCGGATTGGTGAAGATCCGCTCGGTGGAGCCGACCTCGATCAGGTCGCCCCGCGGATTGGTGAAGATCCGCTCGGTGGAGCCGACCTCGATCAGGTCGCCCAGGTGGAAGTAGGCCGTGCGCTGGGAGACCCGCGCGGCCTGCTGCATGGAGTGCGTCACGATGCAGATGGAGTATTGGGTGCGCAGCTCGCCGATCAGGTCCTCGATCACGGAGGTGGCGATCGGGTCCAGGGCCGAGCAGGGCTCGTCCATCAGGATGATCTCCGGGTTGACGGC
>JALOOS010000380.1 GCA_025454275.1 Desulfobacterales bacterium
AACGCCGCAGCCGGGGGCGGATCGATACGGCCCTGTATGCCGGGGCCGCCCTCGGTAAAGCCCCGGAGCACTTCGACATCGTCGCCAACGGACTTTCCGATTTCGGCTATTTCACGGCCACATTCACTCCGGGCCGCTTTCCCCTGACCGATGTCCTCTCGCTGGCTGTTTGGATCGACGGGAAGGACGTGGCCGCCGAGATCGGCAACGCGGTCTATCGGCGGGTCCTGCAGGAGGAGTTCAAGAATGTGAAGGTGCTCGAGTTGAACGGGTGCATCCAGTCCTTCATCTGGACCAAAAAACCGGTCGCACGGATGGAGGACCTCAAAGGCATGAAGCTGAGGACCCCCGGCGGCCATCAGTCCCACTACGTGAAGGCGCTGGGGGCGGAGCCCCTCTTCATGCCGCCCGGGGATGTCTACCTGGCGATCGAAACCGGGACCATCGACGGGATCGTCACCTGCCCGCCGATCCTGCTTGCCTACCGGCTGCACGAGGTGGCCCGCTACGGGGTGGTGACGACGCTCGGCTGCGTCTCCGAGGGCACGGTGATGAACCTCGCTGCCTGGAACCGGCTGCCGAAGGAGTCGCAGGCACTGATCGAAGCGGTGTGCGCCAACCCGTTCCGGGTATCGGGGGGCCTGACCCGGGCCGAGTACCCCCGGCTTCTGGAGGAGATCCAGGAAGGGGGGCTCCAGCTGGTCGAGCTGCCGGCCGCTGAAACCCAGCGCTGGTATGGCCGGTTCCACGAGGTGACCCGCCGGTGGGTGGCGGAGCTCGAAGCCAAAGGGCTCCCGGCCCGGCGGGCGGTCGCGGTCATGAACGAGGAGTGTGCGCAGCGATCAATCGACCTCGTGGCCTGTCCGCCCGAAATGAGGAGCGCCTGAGGCCGGCGAAAAGGCAGCCGATGGCCATAGAGAATCTCCGCCAGCTGATCCGGAAGAGGGCCTGTTCCATCGGGATGCTCATGGTCATCCCCCTGGCAGCGCTGACCGTGGCCGATGCGGCCGGCCGATTTTGTTTCGACACGCCGCTGCCGGGGAGCTTCGAGCTGTCGGAGTATTTCTTGGCGGTTGTCGTGTTGACGGGCGCTGCCTATACCCAGCAGGTCAAGGGCCACGTGGCGGTCGATCTCGTCACCGACCGCTGTTCGGCACGCGTGCGGGCGGTGATCGCCTCCGTCACCGGCATGGCCAGCCTTTTCATCGTTGCCGTTCTGGTCTGGCAGGGGGCGGCGGCGGGCATGGTCGAGACGACCGTGTCGGATCAGCTGCGGATCCCCCAGTGGCCCTTCCGGCTGCTGGCAGCCGTCGCGGGGGGCCGATGGACCCGGTAGCCGTCGGCCTCCTGGGCTGCCTGCTCCTGGGCGTCCTGCTGCTCCTGGGGATGCCCATCGCTTTTCTCCTGATGCTGGTGGGGTTCCTGGGAATTTGCCAGCTGGCCTCGCTCGGGGCGGCCCTGCCGGTGGTCGCCCAGACGCTCTACGGCGTCGCCTCCCACTACCCCTTTACGATCATTCCCCTCTTCATCGTCATGGGCAGTCTCGCCGGGACAGCCGGCATGACGCGCGAGCTCTACGCAAGCTTCGATGCCTGGTTCCGGCGGCTTCCGGGCGGCCTGGGAGTGGCGACCATCGCCGCCTGCGCCGGATTCGCCGCGGTCTGCGGATCCTCGGTGGCGGCGGCGGCGGCGATGGGCAAGGTCGCACTTCCGGAGATGCGCCGGTTCGGATACGCACCGCGGCTGGCGACCGGAATCGTAGCCGCCGGAGGCACCCTGAGCTTTCTCATTCCACCGAGCCTGGGGTTCGTTGTCTACGGCATGCTGACCGAGCAGTCGATCGGCAGGCTCTTCATCGCAGGGGTCCTGCCCGGCCTGCTGCTCGCGGTCGTTTATGCGGGGGTGGTCATCTTCTGGGTCCTGATCCGGCCTGAACTGGCACCAGCCCCCGTGGAGCGGGTACCGATGGGAAAAAAGGTCGCAGCCCTTAAGGGGATCTGGGAAACGGGCCTGGTCTTTATACTGGTGGTGGGGGGAATCTACCTCGGCGTCATCAACCCCACCGAGGCCGGCGCCGTCGGAGCGTTCGCCCTCTTTCTGATCGTGCTCGCCAAGCGGCGGCTGGACTGCAAGGCGGCCGCGGCCGCCCTGCGCGAAGCGGCACAGGTCACCGTCATGGTCCTTTTTCTCGTGGCCGGGGCCACCGTGTTCAGCACCTTCCTGGCGCTCTCCACCATTCCAGCCGCGGTGTCCCATTGGATCGCGGGGCTGGAGGTCTCCCGGTACGCGGTGTTGGGGATCATCGTCCTGATCTATATCCTCCTCGGCTGTTTTCTGGACTCCGTCTCGATGATGGTCTTGACCCTTCCGGTGGTCTATCCGGTCGTCGTCAGCCTCGGTTTCCACCCGATCTGGTTCGGGGTGACGGCGGTCCTGATGATGGAGGCGGGCCTCATCACCCCGCCCATGGGCCTGAACGTCTATACGCTCGCGGGCATCGCCACGGAGACCGCACCGGCCGAAATTTTCCGGGGCGCCCTGCCCTTTCTGATCGCGATTGTTCTGACGGCCCTGCTGCTCACCGTTTTTCCGGGGATTGC
>JALOOS010000194.1 GCA_025454275.1 Desulfobacterales bacterium
CTTGCGGCGGCAGACGAGAAAGGCGGCGGCCTCGGCCTCGATCGCAGCCTGTTCCGGGGCCGTGTCGGCACGGTCGGGCCACCCGGCCTCCGCGTCGGCCCCCAAATGGCCGCAGAAGATCCGGCTGAGCTCGAGCGCCAGGGACCCGTATTTTTCCTCCGCCGTCCGGCCGGGGTCGACAAGGATGAGGTAGCGGTGGGCGGCTTCGAGGTTGCGGCCGGAGTGGGCTTTTCGCGCGGCGGCCGTAAGGCGGATCGCACGCTCCGCCGCGGGATCGAGCGCCTGGGGTTCGCGCACGGCGATCCGCTGGATCTCGCAGTTGTGCAGGGTGTGGTCGAGCACCCGCGCCGGCAGCCGGTCGCGGTGGGTGTCTGCCGCCGGCGGCGACGCGGCGGCGACCGGGTCGCCCTCGGTGTCCTGCAGTTCGAACAGGAAGATCACCGGCGCCATGGGTGCCAGGATGAGGATGGGGCGCGCGCCCGGCCGCGGCCGGCGGCGGAGGGTCTGCCGCCAGGCGCGGGCGGTGGCGACGCGGGCGGCATCCGGCCGCTGCAGATGAATGAGAAATCCGTTGAACGGTGAATATTGCGGAAAGCGCGCAACGAAGCGCAGGAGGTCGAAAAAGTCCTGCCGGCAGCGCCAGCGGGGGTTCATCCGGAAGAGTTCGTCCAGGGCGCCGGCCTCTGCCGCAAGGAGCGGCAGGCTCTCCTCGGGAGCCACGGGGAGTTCGTCGGGTTGAAAAAGGTTCAATTGTTCGGACATCAGAAGGTTCCCCCGGCCGGCCGCCCGAAACGGAAGAGATCGGTGCCGCACCCCCCGGTTCACAGCCTGGGGCGCCGATGTCGACTTCCGCGGAGCTGCGCTGCCAGTGGTGGCTATAGTCCGAAAACCCGCTGCGGGTCAAGTTGCGGCGCCGATTTGACAACAGCGCCGGCAGTGATAACGATTCGTTTCCACATTTGACCTAAACCGTGACCGATACAGCACCTTTTGCAGGGAGGCCACAGATGATCGGAAAGAAATTGAACGATGCGATGAACGAACAGATCAAGAACGAGCTGGAATCCTATTACATCTACCTGTCCATGGCGGCGTGGCTGCACGCCAAGAGTTTGGACGGGATGGGGCATTACATGCGGGTGCAGGCGCACGAGGAGATGATGCATGCCATGAAATTTTTCAACCACCTGCTTGACCGCGGCGGCAAAGTGGTGCTGAAGGACCTCAAGCAGCTGAAGACCCAGTGGAAATCGCCTCTTGACCTCTTCCAGGACGCGCACAACCATGAAAAATTCATCTCCGGCAAGATCAATGACCTAATGGCGATCGCCCGGCAGGAGAAGGAGTTTGCTTCCGAACCGCTGCTCGCCTGGTTCACCGATGAGCAGATCGAGGAGGAGTCCAACGCCGGCAGGATCGCCGAGCAACTGGGGATGGTGGGCATCGACAAGTCCGGGCTCCTGATGCTGGACCGCGAGATGGCGGCCCGTGCCTATCCGCCCGGAAGTCCGCTCAACCCGGTTGCTGCGGCGGGAGCGGCCGATTAGTGGAGGGGCGCCGACCAGCGGTCGCTTTCAGCCCGGGGCGCGGCGCCCGCGCCTGTTTTTCTCCGAAACCGGCCTGCAGGTGCGGCGATGCTGCCGGCGGCCGCAGGCTTCACGGAACGATGATGCGCGATTCCGGAGTCTGGATGAGAGGCGGTTTCTTCTCCTCCTGCTGGAGCGCGCGCGCCTCCTCGATGATTCGCTGCAAGCCCTGCTGCATAGCTTCCGGAAAGCGTTTCAGCGCCTGAGGAAGGTCGGCGGCGTTGATTTGGTTGTGGATCGGCAGGGCGCCGTTGGGTGTGAACACGTTGGTTTGCCCTAAGAAAACAACGCGGCGCCCCTTGTCCGGGGAGCCGTCGGGCTTGACGGGCGTATACCGCATGATGGAATTGCCGCTCAAGTCCGTGAAGGTTTCCTCCACAAACAGGTTATTGCGGTCGAGCTTGAATTCGAGGGTCTCTTCCTTTTCACTCATGGATCGGCCTCCGGCAGTGGTGTGGATTCACACCCGGCACCCTAACAGATCGGCGGCGGTCCGGCAACTCGTGCCGCCGACGGGCGCAGGCCTCCATCGGGCGCACGTTCGGCGACGCCTCCGGCGAGCGGAGGCGGCTCAAGGGTCATACGACGATGATTCAATCCAAAACCGAAGGAGGATCGAAATGGCCAAACGTGTCGTGATCGACAGTGATGAGTGTGTGGGGTGTCAGACCTGCGTCGAGCTTTGTCCGGACGTCTTCAGCTTCGACGATGCCTCGGAAAAGGCGATCGTCGCTCAACCCGAGGGCGGTCCCGAGGACTGCATTGAAGAGGCCATGAGCTCCTGCCCGGTTGAGTGCATCAAGTGGGAGGAGGACTGACAGCCTGATCCTTGGTTTTTGAACCACCGGTTAGATGCCGGGGGGGGGGATGAGCCTCAGATTCAGGCGCATGGTGGCCGATGAGGCCGCGCTGCCCATCGTGAGGCAGACGGCTCCGATCAGATAGCCGGGAAGGCTCAGGGCCAGGGTGGCCATACCGAAGGCCCCTATGGTCGCGAGCAGGGCGGCGTGCCCGATCAGAACCGAAACCGAGCGCCGCAGGTAGGCGGCCACCCCCTCGACCTGAGCCCGCAGAGCCACGGCGAGGGGGAAAAAAAGCAGGGCGAGGGCCGTTCGACGAACGATCCCCAGGTGCTGGGGGTCCAGGTTCTGCAGCCGCACGTAGTAAAGCTCCGCTACGCCCGGCAGGATGAAGGCCAGGGGGATCAGGCCGAGGATCAGCCCGGCCCCGATCGAAAACTGGAGCGTGCGCCGCCGCACCGGCCCGGTCGGTGGAAACATGAGGGTTATCGTCTGCATCCGCGTGGCGGCGAACGCCACGGGGTTTGCGAGTCCCAGCACCAGGTAGTAGACCGGGAGCACGACCTCCGGCTCCGGCGCCCGGGCGATGAAGGCCGCCACCGCGATGGTGGCCAGCGAGAGAAAATAGCCGCCGACCGTCAGCGGGAAGTTGAAGCGCAGGATATCCCGCACGCTGGGCGGGGGCTCGGCGCCATCCGGCAGCTGCCGGATGAAGCGCTGCGCGAAGACCCCCGAGACCACCGCTTCCAGTCCCACGGGAAGTGTCAGCGCCACCACGGCCCACACCGGCCCCACGGCGCCGAACAGGCAGAAAAGCGGCGAAAGAAGGGCTGTGAAGGCGACCCGGCCGATGGTGGCGAGGCTGGCGATGCCCGTGGCCTGTCCGATATACATGGCGACGAAATAGGGGATGCGCGAGAAGAAGAGCACCTGAAGCGGGATGCTCGCGAGCAGACTGACCTGGGCCGAGGCCTCCATCTCCGGCGGCAGGCCGATGAGTCGGCCGAATAGAAAGTGCGACGCGGAAGGAATGCAGAGCAGGGCCTGCACGGCCCCGGCCAGCGTCCCGATGACGAGGCTCAGGCGGTGGAAGCGGCGGTAGCCTTCGCGCGTGCGCGCATAGACCATGCCGGTCGGCACCAGGCTGATGGCGAACATGCCCAGGAAGAAAAGCACCGTGTTCGACTGCGCCAGCCCCGCCAGATCCGAGGGGCCGTTTTCCCCCCGCATCGCCACCATGGCCACCAGGGGGTAGCAGAGCGACTGGGAGGCCGCCTGAACCGCCAGCGGAAAGAAGAGACGCGTGAGACGGCCGGGCGAGGGGACGGCCGCCTCCTCTTTGATAGCGGCGGCGTTCATGGGTCGAAATCGCCCACGAGCTGGACTTCCCGCTCAAGCCTCACCCCGAAGCGTTCCAAGACCCGCGCCTCGATGCGGGTGATGAGTCGGTAGACGTCCGCTGCCCGGGCGCCGTCCACGTTGAGGATGAACCCGGCATGCTTGCGGCTGACCTCCGCCCCCCCGATCCGCTCCCCTTTCAGCCCGGCGGTCTCGATCAGGGACCCGGCGTAGTAGCCGGGCGGACGCTTGAAGACGCTGCCGCAGGAGGGGCACTCCAGGGGCTGTTTCTCGGCCCGCAGCCGGAGGATCTCTTCCATGCGGCTCCGGAGCAGGGCCGCCGGCTCGGGCTGAAACCGGAACAGGGCCGAGGTGATGACGGATCCCTCCAGCTGCGAGGCCCGGCGGTAGCCGAAGTCGATCTCGCCCCGGCCCAGCCGCATTCCGGATCCATCCAGCCGGAGCCCGCGCACCTCCACGGTGACGGCTTCGATCTCCCGGCCGAAGGCCCCGGCGTTCATCCGCAGGGCGCCGCCGATGCTCCCGGGGATGCCCGCCATCAGCTCCATGCCGCCCAACCCGCTCAGATTTCCCCCGAGATAAAGAGTGGCGCCCCGCCAGCCGCGGTCCGATACGAGGATGTTGGAACCGCGGCCGAGGATAAAGAGGGGGGTGCGGGTCTCGCGGGCGGCGTCGATCACCCGCTGCACGGCCGCCTCGGTGCGCGGCGCCGCCCAGAGGTCGGTCGGGCCGCCGATGCGGTAGCTCGTGAAGGGGGCCAGCGGTTTATGCGCCTCGACGGCAATCTCCGGGTCGCTGGAGATCCTGAGTTCGAGCTCGGGGCTGGACGTTTCCGCCGGGATGAACTAGATTCTATCCGGAAACGACGCCTTACGGTTTGGGCCGGCGTTCATGCTCGCCGGCATCCGCGACGGTGTCTCACATCGCCTGCGGTGGCGACATGGCTGCAACCTTGGCCGGGGCCGTCATCCACCCTTTCGATGCA
>JALOOS010000195.1 GCA_025454275.1 Desulfobacterales bacterium
TTTGAACGCGAGTGAAGGAGAGAGGCGATGAACAAGATCGAGCTGATTGAACGCGAGCAAATGCGCATGGACTTGCCGGATTTCACCCCGGGCGACACCGTGAAAGTCCACGTCAAGATAAAAGAGGGTGAAAAAGAGCGCCTGCAGGCCTTCCAGGGGGTGGTGATCAGCAAGCGCCTCGGCAGCATCAATGCCACCTTCACCGTGCGCAAGGTCTCCTACGGGGTGGGGGTGGAGCGCATCTTCCCGATGCACTCCCCTTCGATCGACCGGGTGGAGGTGATCACCCGCGGGCGGGTGCGCCGCGGCAAGCTCTACTACCTGCGCAACCTGCGCGGCAAGGCGGCACGCATCCGCGAAAAACGGGCGAACTGATCGATCGGTGCGGGTGCCGCCGGCCCCTTGCGGGGCGAGCGGCAGCCCCGGCCCGGATGGTGCGCGATGGACCGCTGGCGCTACGAAAAGCGGGCCGCTGAAAACGGCTGCCGGCTCATTGCCGGGGTCGACGAGGCCGGCCGCGGCCCCCTGGCCGGCCCGGTCGTGGCCGCCGCCGTCATCCTCCCGGAAGCGTTTCATCACGACCGGATCAACGACTCGAAGCAATTGAGCCCCGCCCTGCGCGAGCGCCTTTACGACGAGGTCTACCGGCATGCCCGCTCGGTGGGGATCGGCATCGTCGATGCGCTTGAGATCGACCGGATCAACATCCTGCAGGCATCCCTCCGGGCCATGGCCGTCGCCGTGGGCAACCTGCTCCCACTTCCCGACTGCCTGTTGATCGACGGCACCTTTCGCCTGCCCCTCGGCCTGCCCCAGGAGCCAATCCCTCAGGGGGATGCCGCCAGCCTCTCCATCGCCGCCGCCTCGATCGTCGCCAAGGTCACCCGCGACCGGCTGATGAACCTCTATCACCTGCACTACCCGGATTTCGGCTTCGACCGCCACAAGGGCTACCCCACGCGCGCCCACCAGGCGGCGATCCGGGCGTTCGGCTGCTCGCCCATTCACCGCCGCACCTTCCGAGGCGTGCGGGAGCATCTGCCGCCCTCCGAGGGGCTCTTCCGATGCTGAACGCGCGCCAGCGCTACGGGGCCGAAAGCGAATCGCTGGCCGCCCGCCTTCTGCGCCGCCGCGGCTACGTGATCCTTGCGACCAATTACCGCACCCCGCTCGGCGAGATCGACATCATCGCCCGGGAGGCGGATTGCCTGGTGTTCATCGAGGTGAAAGCCCGCCGCTCGGGTCACTTCGGCGACCCCAAGTGGGCCGTGACCCCGCGCAAACAGCGCACCCTCTCCATGGTCGCCCTCTGTTATCTGAAAGCCACGAACCAAACCCGGGCCAAGGCCCGCTTCGATGTGGTCAGCATCCGCTCGGCCGTGGAGCCGCCCCAGGTGGAGATCATCCGCAATGCCTTCGACCTCCTCTACGGATAGCCGCATGGGCTCGCCGCCGCCCGGCACCCTCTACGTCGTGGGCACCCCGATCGGCCACCTCGAGGACATCACATTAAGAGCGCTCTCCGTGCTCGGCGCCGTGGACCTCATCGCGGCCGAGGACACCCGCACCACCGGCCGGATGCTCGCCCGCCACGGGATCGCCACCCCGCGGACCTCCTACCACGAGCACAACGAGACCCGGCGCACGCCGGAGCTCCTGCAGCGGCTCAAGGGGGGGGCCTCGATCGCCCTGGTCTCGAACGCCGGCACGCCGGGCATCTCCGACCCCGGCTACCGCCTGGTCGCCGCCGCCGCCGAAGCCGGCCTCCGGGTCGTGCCGATCCCCGGCCCCTCCGCCGCCGCGGCCGCTCTCTCCGTTTCGGGACTCCCCACGGACGCCTTCCTCTTCCTGGGGTTCCTATCCAAGAAAGCCGGCAAGCGCCGTTCCCAGATCGACGCACTTGCCTCCGACGGACGAACCGTCATACTATACGAGTCGCCCCGGCGCATCCGGCCGTTGATCGCGGAGCTGCGTGCGGTCTTGGGGGATCGACGGGCGGTGCTGGCGCGTGAGATGACCAAGGTTTTCGAAGAGTTCCTGCGCGGCCGGTTGAGCGCGATCGAGGCGGCGCTGGCCGACCGGGATGAAATCAAGGGGGAATGCACCCTGATCCTGGCGGGACCGGAGGACCCCTGCCTCGAACCGCGGGAGGAGCTCCCGCAGGCGATCCGCCGGGCGCTGGCGGCCGGAGGCGGGAGCCTTTCCGAACTGGCGCGCGAGCTGGCCCGCCGGTACGGCCTGCCGAGGCAAACGGTCTACGCGGAAGCGATGAGAATCAAGACGGAACGGGAACCGACGACGGACTGACGCCACCTTCTCTCCCCCGACCGGATGAATCGAAAGGAAACCCCATGGAGAATCTATCCCTCACCGACCCCTTGGACGCCATCTTTTCGCCGCAATCCGTGGCCGTGATCGGCGCCTCGACCACACCCGGCAAAGTCGGGCACGACATTTTCGTCAACATCCTCAAGGGCGGCTACACCGGCACCCTCTACCCCGTCAACCCCAACGCCCGTTCGATCTCCTCCGTGCGGGCCTACCGGTCCCTGGTGGAGATCCCCGATCCGCTCGATCTCGGGATCGTCATCCTGCCGCCCAAGGCGGCTCTTCCCGCCGTTCAGGAGGCGGTGGCAAAGGGGGTCAAGGGCATCGTGATCGTATCGGCCGGCTTCAGGGAGATCGGCCCCGAGGGGCGTGCGATCGAGGACCGCATCGTCGCCACCTGCCGCGAAGCGGGAGTCCGGCTGATCGGGCCGAACTGCCTGGGGGTCATCAACCCGCTTGCGGCCGTGCGGCTGAACGCGAGCTTCTCCGCGCGCATGCCCAAGGCCGGCAACGTCTCCTTCATCTCCCAGAGCGGCGCACTCTGCACGGCGGTCCTGGATTTCGCCGCCGACCGCAACTTCGGTTTCTCCAAGTTCATCTCCATCGGCAACAAGGCCGACGTCGACGAGCTCGACCTGCTGCGCTACCTGCACCGGGACCACGACACCGAGGTGATCCTGATCTACGTGGAGGAGCTGCGCCGGGGGCCGGAGTTCATCACGGCCGTCAAGGAGATCACCTGCGGGGACTACCGCCCCAAGCCGGTGCTCGTCATCAAGTCCGGCCGCACCAGCGCCGGGGCCCAGGCCGCAGCCTCTCACACGGGCTCGCTCGCCGGCACCGAGGGGGTCTACGATGCGATCTTCCTGCAGTCGGGAATCATCCGGGTCGATTCGATCGACGAGCTCTTCGACTTCGCGACCGCTTTCGCCTACAAGAACGAGAGCGAGCTCGGCAAGATGCGCCGCAAGGTGCCGGCCGGCAACCGCGTCGCCATCGTCACCAACGCCGGCGGCCCGGGCATCGTCGCGACCGACATGACCATGGTCTCCGGCCTCGAGCTCGCCAGCTTCAAGGCCGAGACGGTCGAGACCCTGGCGAGCCACCTGCCGAGCACCGCCAACCTCCACAACCCGGTGGATATCATCGGCGACGCCTCGATCGACCGTTATGAAAACGCCCTGGGGGCCGTGATCCGCGACGAGAACGTGGACGGCGCCATGGTGATCCTGACCCCCCAGTCCATGACCGATGTGCTGGGCACGGCCGAAGCCATCGCCCGCATCGCCCGCCGCTCCTTCAAGCCGATCATGTGCTGCTTCATGGGGGTCGTCGACGTCTCCCCTGGCGTCAAATACCTCCAGGAGCGCGGCATCCCTGTCTACAAGTTTCCGGAGAACGCCGCCAAGGCCTTCGGCGCCCTCTATCGCTACTCCAAATGGCTGAACCGCCAGCACCTGGCCCAGTACCACCTCACCTTCGACCGCGAGCGGGCCGCCGCCATCATCCGCGACTGCCTCGCGCGCGGCAAGACCCGCCTGGGGGAACTCGAGGGGATCGGCATCCTCGAATCCTACGGATTCACGGTGCTGCCGACCCGCCTGGCCGCATCCGCCGAGGAGGCTGCCGCACTGGGAGCCGAGATCGGGTTTCCGGTGGTCATGAAGATCGTCTCCGAGCAGATCCTGCACAAGTCCGACGCCGGTGGGGTCATCGTCGGCATCGACAACGCCGACGCCGCGCGGCAGGCCTACGAGACCATTCTCGCCCGCGCGCGGGGCTACAAACCGGATGCCGTCGTCGACGGAGTGCTGGTCCAGAAGATGGCCCCCGCCGGCACCGAGGTGATCCTCGGCCTCAACCGCTACCCGGTTTTCGGACCGCTCCTGATGTTCGGGATCGGCGGCATCTTCGTCGAGGTCTTCCAGGACGTGACCTTCCGCCTGGCGCCGATCGGCCGCAACGAGGCGCGG
>JALOOS010000196.1 GCA_025454275.1 Desulfobacterales bacterium
CTCACCGAACGCAGCGAGGGCTTCGCCGCGGTCCCGCGCGAGGCGGACGCCATCGACGCCTTCCGCATCCAGCGGGAGCGGCGCGAGCTCTGCGAGCGCCCCTTCGCGGACTTCTACGCCTGCCCGTTTCTCGGCTGGATCGGCCCTGGGCGCGAACGGCCCGGCTGCCTGCTCCACCCCCTGGCCGACGGCAACGGCGGCATCGACTACCGCGGGCTGAGCTTCTACGGCGGTCTTGCCTGCCGCGACTACTTCTGCCCCTCCTACCGCGCCCTGCCCGCGGCGCACAAAGAGATCGTGAAGGCGGTGTGCACGGACTGGCATCTTTACGGGCTCGTGATCACCGAGGGGCAGCTGATAACGGCCCTCTTCAAGGAGATCGAAGCCCGGCGGGGCCGACCGCTGGCGGCAGATGAGGTCAAGCCGCATCGGCCCGGGCGCGAGGCGCTGGCGGCGCTCCTGGCCGTGAAGCTCGATTGGCCCTTCCATGCGCCGGACTGGAAAGGACCCGCCAACTATTTCTTCAACGACGGACTCCATCCGCGGCCCCCGATCGACTACGACCGGATCGGCGCCTCACCCTCCCCGCTCGATCCGATCCTCATCGAGCTCGGGTCCCGCTTTTCGTCATCCCGCGAGCTACGCGCAGCCGAGGAGCGGATCGACCAGTTGATCGAGCAGGTGCAGCAAGCATTGCGGAAGAGGGAGGGGTGAAGTGGAAAGCCGCCGCAACGCGGCGGCTGGCTATTGAGTTTTTGCGACGGCCTGTGGTATGGTCCGCCCGCAGGCATCCTATTTCAATGAGCGACAGGAGGAAGCATCATGGGCAAGGGGGATAAACGCTCCAAACGGGGGAAAATCTGGCGCGGGACCACCGGCAACTCACGCCCCAAGAAGAAAAAGGTGAAGGAGAAGGCGCCGGCATGAACGCCAAGCCGCCCAACCCCCGGGTCCCCGACTGGGACATCGACAGCATGTTCACCGACCGCTGGTCGCCGCGGGCTCTGGCGCCCGAGCCGCTGTCGGACCGGGAGGTGCATACCCTTTTCGAGGCGGCACGCTGGGCCCCTTCGTGCTTCAACGAGCAGCCCTGGCTTTTCGTCTACGCCACCGCACCCGAAGAGCGCCGGAAGCTCACCGCCTGCCTGGCCCCCAAAAACCAGCTCTGGGCCGGGCAGGCGCCGCTCTTGATTTTCGTCCTTGCGCGGCGCACCTTCCAGAAGGGCGGCAAGGAGAACCGCCACGCCCCGTATGATGCGGGCGCGGCCTGGATGGCGCTGGCGCTCCAGGCGCGCAAGCTGGGCCTCTACGCCCACGCCATGGCCGGCTTCAACCAGGAGAAGGCCCACGAGGTGCTGGGTGCATCCAAAGAGGAATACCACGTGATGGCCGCCGTCGCCGTGGGCCGAAAAACAGAGGATTCCGGGCTTCCGGAGGACCTGCGCGCCATGGAGAGCCCCAACAGCCGCAAACCGCACGCCGAAGTGGCCACCGCGGTTTTTCCGCTTCCCCGCACGAATCCATAATCCCATCATCCTGGAACCAGTTTATGGCCAAGATCACCGTCGAAAAAACCCCGACCCCGAGCGGCTGAAACGAATGGGAGTGGAACCGATGATCGCTTATTTCGTTCACAATCCCAAGAAGAATGCCGATACCGTCTATCTGCCCGATTTAGGCTGCTTCATCGCGGCAGACAAGGCCGCCTTGGAACGTTTCATTGCGGTCAAGCCCGATTTCGCCAACTGGACGGGCCAGGCCTGTGCCGTGGTGGAACCGGAAGAGTTCGGCACCGTGGTCGCCACCCGCGACGATCAGGGCGACGTCTGCATCCTGAAAGAGGAGCTGTGGCGGGAGCGGATGCTGGCCCACCTGGGCAACCCGCTGGATCAGCGTCATTAACTTCTCCGGATCACCCGCACTTCAGGCAGGAGCGATCGGCCGTGGCCCCCCCTCCTTTGCGCAACTTCATGGAGTTCGCCGTCCAGACCGCCTATGACGCCGGCCGCCTCACCCTCGGCTATTTCCAGACAGGCCTGCAGCCGGAGATGAAAGCCGACGACACGCCCGTCACCATCGCCGACCGCCGCGCCGAGGAGTTGATCCGCTCCCGGATCGAGCAGCGTTTTCCCGGGCACCGGATCGTCGGCGAGGAGTTCGGCACGACCGGCGGCGACGCCTCAGCCCCCTGCTGGTGGATCGACCCCATCGACGGGACCAAGGCGTTTGTACGCGGGGTCCCGCTCTTCGGCGTTCTGCTCGGACTCGAGATCGAGGCCCGGATCATGGTCGGGGTCGCCTATTTCCCGGCCCTGGATGAGATGCTCTACGCGGCGGAGGGGGCGGGCTGCCACCTGAACGGCCGGCGCTGCCGGGTGAGCCCGGTCGCATCCCTCGACCGCGGGGTGGTCTCTTTCACCAACGCCGCCAGCTTCAAGGCCGCCGGGCGCGCAGATGCCTGGCAGCGGCTCCTGGCCGCCGCCTGGCACAGCGCCGGCTGGTCGGACGCCTACGGCCACGCCCTGGTGGCCGCCGGCCGGATCGAGCTCATGCTCGACCCGATCATGAATCCCTACGACTGCGGCCCGTTTCCGGTCATCCTGCGGGAGGCCGGGGGCTATTTCGGCGACTGGTCGGGCAACGAAACCATTTATGCCAAGGAGGCCTTGAGCACCTCGCAGGGGCTGCTGCCCGAGGTGCTGGAGCTGATCGGCGGCCGATCCTCGGCCGCAGGGGGTTAATCACGAGCCGGCTGCCCCGGCAGCCCAAAGGAGGTAGTTATGGGAATGGGGTTGGAGAAGGTCACTTCGATGGATGTGTCCAAAAAGGCGTTTTCACTCCTGGATGAGTTCAAGGCCTTCGCCTTCAAGGGCAACGTCATCGATCTCGCCATCGGGGTCATCATCGGTGCGGCCTTCGGACGAATCGTCGACTCCCTGGTCAAGCACATCATCATGCCCATCATCAGCTTCATCCTCCCGGGCGAGCAGGGCTATCTCGCCTGGAAGCTGGCCTACAACGGCAAGGAGCTGCCTTACGGGCTTTTCATCGGCGAGGTGGTCAACTTCCTCCTGGTCGCCCTGGCGCTGTTCGTATTCATCGTGAAGTTCCTGGGCTGGGTGATGCGCTCCAAGAAGGCGGAGGCCGCGGCGCCGGCCCCCCCGCCGCCGCCGACCAAGGACCAGGAGCTCCTGGCCGAGATCAGGGATCTGCTCAAAGCGGGCAAGGCCTGATGCGGGGATGGCCCCGACCGTCGCCATTTTTCTTTTGACCTACCTCGGTGTGGCGCTCGGGCACATTCCCGGTCTCAAGCTGGACCGTACGGGGATCGCCCTGCTGGGCGCGATCGCCATGATCGTGGCCGGCACCGTGACCTTTCCTCAGGCGGCGGGGCTGGTCGACCTGCCCACCATCATCCTGCTCTATGCGCTGATGGTCATATCCGCCCAGCTCCGGCTGGGCGGATTCTACACCTACACCGCTTTTCGGATCTCCCACCTGCTGGTGCGGCCGCGCTTTTTCCTGCTCGTCAGCATGGCGACGAGCGCCGTGCTCTCGGCGGTGCTGGCCAACGACATCGTCTGTCTCGCCTTCACCCCGGTCCTGATCCTCTCTTTGCACGCCTCGCGGCTCAACCCGGTGCCCTACCTTCTCGGCCTGGCGGTCTCGAGCAACATCGGTTCGGCCGCCACCATCATCGGCAACCCCCAGAACATGCTGATCGGCCAGGTGGGCCGGCTCGATTTCGGCCACTTCATCGCCTGGTGCGGCCCACCCTCGCTCGCCGCGCTGGCCGGCAGCTACCTCCTGCTGTGCGGGCTGTTCCGAAACGAGTTCGGCCGCCGGGAAGCGGCCCCGGACCCGATGCCCATCCTTGAGGCCCTGCCCCGGTTCGACCGCTGGCAGAGCCTGAAGGGACTGGGCGGCGTCGGGCTGCTGCTCGTGCTTTTTTTCACACCGATCCCGCGCGAGCTGAGCGCCATCGCCGTGGCGGGGGTTCTCCTCTGCAGCCGCCGGATGAAATCCCGCGAAATCCTCCAGCTCGTGGACTGGCACCTGATCACTCTCTTCTGCGCCCTCTTCGTCATCGTCGGCAGCCTCGAGACCGCCGGCGCCCCGTCCGCGGCCCTGACCCATCTCAGGCGGGCGGGGATCGACCTCCACGAGCTCTTTACCCTCTCCGGGGTTTCGGTCCTCCTGAGCAACCTGGTGAGCAACGTTCCCGCCGTGATGCTGCTGCTGGGGTCGCTCGACCCGTCGCTCCCGGAGCAGTGGTATGCCCTGGCCG
>JALOOS010000013.1 GCA_025454275.1 Desulfobacterales bacterium
GTCTCGCCCCTCATCCGTTGACCTTCGCGACCCATCCGTCCGTTCCAGGGCCGTCATCGATCGGGTGTTGAGGTGCGCCCGGATCCCCCTCCCCCGGCCTTTCCCGCCCGGGGAGGGGATGCGAGGAGGAGCATGCCGCAGGGGACTCCCTCGAGCGGAAGAAAATCCCCTGCAGCCACTCACTCCTCCCCTAGCGGGGGGGGTGTCGAGCTGCCCGTGCGGCACCGCAGGCTCGGCGCCTCCATCAACATCTAGCGGGACTCTAATTCGGGACTAACAAGATATGGTTCTAATATCTCTCTTGATAAGGGGGCCTACTCAAACCCACGCATGTGAGGAGCGAAAATGAAAGCAGATCTGCACGTGCATTCACGGCACTCGACCCGGCCTTCCCAGTGGTTTCTGCAGAAGATCGGCTGCCCGGAAAGCTTCACCGATCCGCTGCAGCTCTACCACATCGCCCGGCGCCGCGGCATGAGCCTCGTCACCATCACCGACCACAACAAGATCGACGGGGCGCTTGAGATCGCCCATCTGCCCGGAACCTTCGTGAGCGAGGAGGTCACCGCCTATTTCCCGGAGGACGGGTGCAAGGTCCATGTTCTCGCCTACCGTATTACCGAGTCCCAGCATGCGGAGATCCAGAGAATCCGCACGAACGTCTACGACCTGGTGCTCTATCTGAAACAGGCCGCGATCCCGCACGCCCTGGCCCACCCCTTCTTCGCGGTGAACGACCGGCTCACGCCGCTGCACTTCGAAAAGCTCCTGCTTCTCTTCCGCACCTTCGAGCTGAACGGCGACAGCTGCCCGGAATCCAACAGCTGCCTGGAACAGGTACTCGCCGGCCTGACCCCGACCGACATCGAACGGCTGGCGAACGACCACGGGCTGGAGCCGCTCTGGCCGCAGCCCTGGTGCAAGCAGCTGATCGGCGGTTCCGACGACCACAGCTCGCTCAACATCTGCCGCAACTACACCGAGGTGGAGGGGGCGGTCGATGCCGGAGCGTTTTTCGACGGGATCGCCGCCGGGCAGGCGCGGGTGGTCCAGCGGCCCTCTTCGCCCCAGACCATCGCCCACCATCTCTACAGCATCGCCTATCAGTTCTACCGCCAGAGGCTCGGGCTGAGCCGCGAGGTGCCCCAGCATTTCCTGCTGCGCTTCGTCGACCGCTGCCTCCGGCTCCCGGACGGGTCGGAGTCGGGGTTTCTCGCGCGCCTGCACTTCCTGTGGCAGTACCGGCGCATGCGCAAAATTCAGGGCAGCATCCCCGGCCCCCTGGTGGAGCTGCTCCAGAAGGAGACCGCGCGCCTGGTGGCCGAAGACCCCGGCCTCTTCAGCCTGCCGCCGGAGGGCGACTGGATCTCCCGCCGCATCGAGGACCGCTGGTTCGCCTTCATGGACCGGATGTCGAACCGGATCCTGGTGGGGAGCGCCAACCACCTGCTGGGGCATGTGACCGGGGCCAACCTCTTCAACATCTTCCAGACGATCGGATCGGCCGGCGGCTTCTGCACCCTGCTGACGCCCTATGCCCTCGCCTTTTCGCTCTTCAACCGCCAGCGCCGGCTCGGCGAGGCCGTTCTGGGCCGCTTCGGCGGGAACCTCCCCGTGCAGGACGGCGCGGCTTGCGGCTGCGCCGTTTTTTCAGACACCCTTGCGGAGGGGCAGGCAGCGATCCTGAAAAACACTCAGCGCCGCCCGGCCGAGCCATGTACCGTCCTCACCTGCGATGGCGAGGGGAGGTCCGCCGGCACCGTCAAGCGTTTTGCCCCGATCGGGATCTACGAGTTGAGCGGGCCGCCCCACCATCGCATGATCTACCCCCCGGTCCTGGAGATGCTCGATGATTGCTACCGCGGCAACTTCGACCGGGTTCACCTCGCAAGCCCGGGGCCGGTGGGGCTGGCCGGGCTCTTCATCGCGCGCTTTCTGAAACTGCCGCTCGAGGCCGACTTCAGCGACCTGCTGCCGCGCCTGGCGCGGGAGCTCACCCGGGACGGTTTCATCGAAGAGCTCTGCTGGCGCTACACCATCTGGTTTTTCAACCAGGCGGATGCGGTCTACGTGGACTCCCGCGCGATGATGGCCGAGCTGTCCCAGCGCGGCATCCCCCGCGCGAAGCTCAGGCTGGCGCCGGCGCACGACGCCCCCGAATCCCGGGTTTCCGCGGCGCTCCAGGCCGCGGGCCGGCGGCGGCGCGAAGCCCCCGCACCGCAGTCCGCGGCCGGAAGGTGAAGGCCGGCTGCCGCCGGCGACGCACCGGTTGCGCTGCGGCTTCACAGAAAAATAACCGGGGCCTAACCGCCCTTTAATTTCTCGGACCTATCATGGGCGCATCCTGAAGGAGGAGGCCATGCGTTACCTGGTCGACAGCATCACCCGCTGGGACACCCTCTGGTTCACCACCATCTTCGGCCTGGGCGGCCGGCGGCTTCTGGCGGCGTTGATGCCCTGGGCCTCGCGCAGCGGCGACGGCTACCTCTACCCTCTCCTGGCGGCCGGGCTCTTCGCGATCGACGGGGCGCTCGGGCGGGCCTTCCTGACGGCGGCCCTGGCGGCCTTTGCCCTCGAGCTTCCGGTCTACAAACTGATCAAGCACTACGTCAAACGGGACCGCCCGTGCCAAAAGCTTCCGGCGGTGAAAGGGCGGGTGGTGCCCAGCGACCGGTTCAGCTTCCCCTCGGGCCACACGGCCGCCGCCTTTTTGATCGCCACCCTCCTCGGGCACGCGGCCCCGGCGCTCTTCCCCCTGGCCGGCGCATGGGCGCTGGCGGTCGGCTTTTCACGGATCTATCTCGGGGTCCACTTCCCCACGGATATCCTGGCCGGCATGGTGATCGGAATCCTGAGCGCCTGCTTCGGCCTGGCCGTCACCGGCTGAGCGGCACGGCGAACGGCATGAAGATCCTCTACGGCGTTCAGGGCACCGGAAACGGCCACATCTCCCGCTCGCGTGAAATCATCCGCTGCCTTAAATCGGACGGCCACGAAGTAAAGGTGATCGTCAGCGGCCGGGACCCCGCCCTGCTCTGGGATATGGAGCTCTTCGAGCCCTTCACGGCGGTAAGGGGGCTCACCTTCGCCACCCGCCGCGGCCGGATCCGATACCTCGGCACGGCCCTGCAGCTGGATTTGATCCGGTTCTACGCCGACATCCGCGCCTTCGATGCCGCCGGCTTCGATCTCGCCATCACCGACTACGAGCCGGTGACGGCGCGCATCGCCCGCCGCCATCGGCTGCCCTCGATCGGCATCGGCCACCAGTACGCTTTCTGCTTCGACATCCCCGTCAAGGGCCAAAATCCCCTGGCCCGCTACATCCTGGACCACTTCGCACCGGCGGACCACCCCATCGGCCTGCACTGGCACCACTTCGGCCATCCCATTCTGCCGCCGGTGGTGCCGGAGCTATCGGCCTCCCCGGCGCCCGCCGCCGACAAGATCCTCGTTTATCTCCCTTTCGAGGAGATCGAAGATATCCTGCGACTGCTCCGGCCCTTCGATGCCCACTCCTTTTTCATCTACCACCAGCTGGAGCAGGCCGAGGAGCAAGGCCATCTGCATCTGCGACCTTACGGGCGCTCCGGGTTTTTAAAGGATCTCCTGGAATGCAGCGGGGTGATCACCAACGCCGGCTTCGAATTCGTCAGCGAGGCGCTGGCGGTGGGGAAGAAAATCCTGGTCAAGCCGCTCGCCGGGCAGATGGAGCAGCTCTCGAACGCCGAGGCCCTGGCCAGGTTGAAACTGGGGGAGGTGATGAAGCGGCTGGAGGCCGAGGCCGTGGGTCGGTTCCTGGGCAAACCCCGCGGGGTCCAGGTCCACTACCCCAATGTGGCGCGCCTGATCGCCGACTGGGTCGGCGCCGGGGAGTTCGCGGATGTGTCTGCGCTCTCCCGCGCAGCCTGGTCCCAGGTCCGCTCCTAGCGGGCACTACCCTTTTTCGATCTGCACCACGCCCGAGCCCCCGTCCAGCGTGAGCCGCGCCCCTTCCGGTATCCGGCGGGTCGCCTGGCTCACCCCGACCACGGCGGGCACCCCCAGTTCCCGTGCCACGATGGAACAGTGGTTGAGGAGTCCGCCCTCCTCGGTGATGATCCCCCCGACAAGGCTCAGAATGGGCGTCCAACCGGGATCCGTGTGCCGTGCGACCACGATGTCCCCGCGGCGGATGGCCGCGGCCGCAGGGTCGGAAACGATGACCGCCCGCCCCGCCGCCTGCCCGGGGCTGGTCCCGATCCCGCGCAGCAGGGTCCCTTCCAGGGTAAAATCGAACTCCGGCCGCCCCTCCACCCAGAAGGTGCTGGGGGAACAGGGGGTCAGAAAGCGCTCGCGACGCGGCAGCGCCTGCCGGCGGGCATCCTCCGGGTTCAACCGGCCGGCCGCCAGGTCTCCGATTTCGGCCGGGGTCAGAAAAAGGGTCAACTCCTCCAAACCGAAGAGCCTTCCGAGAGCGAGGAGGTCCGCGCGGATGCGGAAGAGAACTTCGTCCAGCAGGAAGCGCAGCTCCTCCCGCAGGTCCAGAAACCGGCCGGTCACCCGCGCCAGCCGTCTCAGCCCCCAGCCGGATTCCGGTCTGCCGGGGGGCTTTGACACCGCGTGCACGCCGCCCGCCGCCGGAGGTTCGCTCGTCGTGCGGCCATGGCGCACCAGGGACTGAAGGATGGCGACGACCTCCTCCGGGGCCTCGACCCAGCGTTTGACCGCCAGGGTGCGGTGCCGCGAACGGCAGCCGTAGCGGGCGAGAAAGCGGTCCAGCTCCTCCGTGAGCGGGGCGGGAAGATCGCGGGCCAGGGCCTCCGCCGGCTCGGCGGCGAATCGCTCGGAAAGCACGGGGTCGGCTGAGATCCGCGCCGCCGCAGCGCGGAACCACTGCTCGATGCGCAGGGTCACGTTGTCGGCCCCGCCGCCGAGCATCGCCAGGAAGTCCGACCCGGAGAGCTTCAGCCGATCGACGGCCACCCAGCGCAGCAGCCAGGCGAAGAAAGTGGCATGCGCGTAGGGCCACTGGTTGTGCTCCTGGACCCGGGCCAGGGTTTCGAGGTCGACCCGCAGGCGCAGGTAGAGCCCTTCGGGGGTGGCGGGCTCCGTCGTGGCCTCCCGGGCAAAGCTCATCCGGCTCCGCAACGCCGCCATCCTGCGCGGCGCGCGCCTCAGGCAGACCCAGGGCAGGAGACCGGGCTCGCTGAAAGGCAGGGCCGCCAGGCCCGCGCCGATGCGCAGGAGCGAGCGCAAGGAGGGGGAGGGGATGGCGGCGAGGCTCACCTCCGCCGGCAGAAGGGATTGAAGCTCCCGTATGCGCCAGGGTCGCGGGATCAGGGCGATGATGCGCCGGATCCCCTCGCAGTTGACGTAGAGATAGCCGTTCACCACCGCCAGGGCCGGGTCGGCCGGGGTGATGCCGGCCCGGCGGGCGATCCGCGACAGGTCGAAGCGCGGGGCGTGGGCCAGCATCACCGCGGCCATGAAGGGGGTCAGGCGGTCGGCCCACAGGTCGTCGGCGATCCGCCGGGTCCAGATCCCGGGCGGCGGCAGGTCGACCGGATCGGCCAGGGTGGTGATCGGCCGCACCTGGAGCAGCCAGAGCTTCAGCCGCCGGTCCACGGCCCACTCCACATCGAGTGCGGCATTCTCGTATGCCTGCTCGAGTTGCTCCAGCAGACGGGCCACCTCGCCCCACGGAACCTGGCGGGCCAGACGGGGATGCGAGCGCCGGCATCCGTCGAGTTCGATCGGCCCCCTCCGGCGGACGACGGCCCGGCAGGGGGTCCGATGGCCGCTCACCAGCGCCTCCCCGTGCCCCTTGACCGCCTCGATCACCATCTCCCGCCGCGCCGGTTGCAGCGGGTTGCAGCTGAAGGCCACCCCGGCGAAGGCCGATGCCACCATCTGCTGGAGGATGACCGCCATCAGCGGGGCCTCGGCATCCGACCCTTGAACCGCCACAGCCCTCAGGTAGCTGCGCAGCGTCTCCGATGCGGCGCTCTGCCAGCAGGCTTCGATCCGCGCGAACAGATCCTCCTCGGTCGCCACCTCCAGAAAGCTCCGGTACTGGCCGGCGAAGCTCTGCCGGCTCGAGTCCTCCCGGGTCGCCGAGGAGCGCACCGAAAGACCGCGCCGCAGGTTGAGCCCTTGCACCGCGTTCAGAACCTCGCGGCGCAATCCCTCCGGCCAGGCGCCCGCGGCCAGGTAGGCGCGGTGGGCCGCCGTGCCGACGGCCACCGCGGAGGGCACCGGAAACCCCTGGCGCGCCGCCCTGGCGAGCGCGGAGAATTTCCGACCGACCACGGCGGGATCGAGCGCCGACTCGTCGTGAAAGCCGATCAGGTAGGCCATCGCATCCCCTGGGTGTGCGATATTGCAAAACCGGTTTACTCAATACGTAAAGTGTTCGCATCGGGTGTGGATACGGTTAGAAATCGGTTATGCGCCAGTCCGGATTCAGGGCGGGCGCTACTTCCCCCCTTGCGAGGAACTAACCGTCCGCTAGCGCAGCGCTAATGCACATACCAGAGAATATCTGCGTACAGAAAGCGGCTTAGGGTGGACGAAAACCTGTACTTCCGGCACCCCCCCGAATGCTGCGTGCCGACTGACCCATCGGGGTTCTTAAGTTGTCCAGCGAGCGGATTGACCCGCCGCATCAAACGGCGTAGTCAGGCCTGGGCCCCGGCTGAGCCGGAGCCGCTTCTGAACAGGGAGGAGGATCGCATCATGCAGCCTGGGTTGCCGATAACACCCTACACGGGCCCCCTGCGCGGGGTGGTGCTGGACTGGGCGGGAACGGCCGTCGACTACGGTTGCCTGGGGCCGGCGGCCGTGTTTCTGGACGTGTTCCGGAAGTTCGGCGTCGCGGTGACAACGTCCGATGCCCGTCAGTTCATGGGCCTGATGAAAAAGGACCACATCCGCAGCATGTGCCGGCTTCCGACGGTGGCCGCCGGGTGGCAGGCCCGCTACGGGCGGGTTCCGGATGAGGGCGATGTCGATGCGCTCTACGCCGAAACCGAACCGATGATGGCGGCCGCGATCGCCCGCCATGCCGAGCCCATCCCGGGGCTGCTCGCGTTCGTCGAGGCCATGCGCGCAAAGGGGATCAAGATCGGCTCCTCGACCGGCTACACCCGCCCCATGATGGAGATCCTGGCTCCGGAGGCCTCCCGCCGGGGATACCGCCCGGATGCAATCGTCACCCCCTCGGATGTGCCCGCCGGGCGGCCCTATCCCTGGATGTGCTACCTGAACGCCATTCGGCTCGAGCGCTTTCCCCTGCAGGCGATGGTGAAAATCGGCGACACGGTGAGCGACATCCACGAGGGGCGCAACGCCGGCATGTGGGCCATCGGCCTGACCAAGTCCGGCAACCTGCTGGGGCTCTCGGCGGAAGAGGCCGACCGGTTGGAGCCGGCCGAGCTCGCGCGCCGGCTGGCCGCCGCCGCGGCCGGCTTGAAGGCGGCCGGCGCCCATTACACGGCGGAAGGTATCTGGGCGGTGCTGCCGATCCTCGATGAGATCGCCGCCCGCCTGTCGGCCGGCGAGCAGCCCTGAGCCGACGGCAACCTGCGGGCGGCCAAATCTCCGCGTGGGCGGCCGGAGGGAGGACCTCTGCGTGATCGATGAAACTGAAATACAACTCATTTGAGAGAAGGAGCCCCCATGGCATCCCCGGAACCGCCGGCCAACCCTTACCTTCTTCTCACCCCGGGACCTTTGACCACCACGGCGGGCGTCAAGGCCGTGATGATGCGCGACTGGTGCACCTGGGACGAGGACTACAACCGCCTGGTCCAGGCCATCCGCGGGGAGTTGACGGCCCTGGCCACGGCCGAGCCGGGCTACACCACCGTCCTGATCCAGGGGAGCGGCACCTTCGGGGTGGAGGCCGCCGTCACCACGGCCGTGCCCGACACGGGCAAGCTGCTGGTGCTCGCCAACGGCGCCTACGGCCGCCGCATCGGCCAGATTGCCGAACGCAGCCGTATTCCCTTCCGGGTGGTGGACAGCGGCGAGCTCTGCCCGCCGGATCCCGATGAAACCGCGGCGGTTCTGCGCGAAGACCCGTCCATCACCCACGTGGCGGTGGTCCACTGCGAAACCACCACCGGCATGCTGAACCCGGTCGCGGCGATCGGGCGCGCGGTCAAATCCGGCGGGCGGTGCTTCATCGTGGATGCCATGAGCAGTTTCGGCGGGATCCCCCTGGATGCGGCCGCCATCGGGGCGGATTATCTCATCAGCAGCGCCAACAAATGCATCCAGGGGGTGCCCGGGTTCGCTTTCGTAGTGGCCCGCCGGCAGGAGCTCGAAAAGACCCGGGGCCGCGCCCGATCGCTCAGCCTGGACCTCTACGACCAGTGGGCGACGATGGAGGCGCACCAGGGCAAGTGGCGCTTCACCTCGCCCACGCACGTGGTGCGGGCATTCTTCCAGGCGCTGCAGGAGCTCAAGGCCGAAGGCGGGATCGGCGCGCGCCATGCCCGCTACCGGGAGAACCACCGGCTCCTCGCGGACGGCATGCAGGCCCTGGGTTTCGAGCCGCTCCTGCCGGCCGCCCTGCGTTCGCCCATCATCACCGCCTTCCACCGCCCGGCGGACCCGGCCTATGACTTCCGTGATTTCTACGACCGGCTCAAAACGCAGGGGTTCGTGATCTACCCCGGCAAGGTGACCGAACGCGAGACATTCCGCATCGGCACCATCGGCGACGTCCATCCCGCGGACATCCGGCGCCTTCTCCAGGCGGTTGCCGACTCCATGTTCTGGAGATAGCCGCATCAGCCCTCGTCGCATGCCTCCGCACCGATCCCCCTTCATCCAACATTGGATGGCGCTGGGCACGACAAACTGCTTTTTATCATTTTCTAGCACAACCTTAACGTGCGGCTAGCACTTCTCGGCTAGTATGAAAAGTTTAAGTAGGTAAATGAATTAATTTTTTTCTCGACACGGTGGGCCTGGAATTGTTAGTTTTGCAGCAATTGCCGCTTGTTGTCCGCTGCCCGGGCAACGGCCTTGCTTTCGAACCATGGAGGGCGGCCCATTCCAGGGGGCCAAGGAAGGAGGAAATCATGTTCGGAATCACCAACGGAATCCGGTTCGGGGGAGCGGTGGCCATCGGCGCCGCGGCCGTTCTGCTGGCCCCGATCGTTCTGCCCATCGTCGCCAGCGTGTTGAAGCCGGTCGCCAAGTCGGTCATCAAGGGCGGCATCATGGCCTTCGAGGGTGCCAAGGTGGCGCTGGCCGAAACCCAGGAGACGGTCGAGGACATCGTGGCCGAGGCGAAAGCCGAGATTGCCGACAGCCGCAAGGCACCGGCCAAGGCCACAAAGAAGTCGGCCTGAACGCGGGCCGTCGCACGGGAGCCGATGTGAAAGGCGCAGCGGTGGAACTGCCCGAGGCCGTCGTCACCCACCACTCTTCCGGCCGGCTGAGAATCCGCATCCCCTCCCGGCAGGGGGATGCGGCTTTCTTCTCCTCCCTGCAGGCGGCCTGCTCCCGGTGGCGGGAAGGGGTGCGTCCGCAGGCCAACCCGCTCACGGGAAGCCTTCTTTTTTGCGCGGATCGCCTCGAGCTGCAGGCCGTGGCCGATTTCGGGCGCACGCAAGGGCTTTTCGACCTCACGACCGATCCACCGCCCCGGCCTCCCATCATGCACGAAGTGGTCAAACCGGTGGCGGGGTTCGATCGAACCCTCACGCACCTGACCGGCGGGCGGGTCGACTTGCCGAGCGGGATTTTCCTGATGCTGCTCGCCTTCGGAATATACGAGATCGCCAAGGGCCGATGGACGGCGCCCCCCTGGTACACGGCGTTCTGGTACGCCTTCGGCCTGGTGTCGATGTTCGTGGTCAAAAAGGGCATCGGCGACACCCCGGGGCGCGAGCACACCTGATTCTCCCCCATCTTGACCTCTTCTGCCCCGTGCATCGGCTGTTGGGCCGCGGCCCCTGGCGCTCGAGGTTCTAACCATTTTCTAACATAACTCCAACAATTTCATCATGTTTTTCAGAGAAAAGCGAAAATGGCGTGTGCCTGTGCCCGCCAGGGGGATGAAGCAGGCGCTGCCGCATAGCGCCCGGAGCAAACATGATTCAGGCGATTCACACCCAGGTTGAGGGCCGCGCCCGCTTCCGGATCGAGGGTCTCTTCGGCTCGGAACATCTGAAGCGATTGCTCGAGCAGCGGCTCTCCCGTGAGAAGGACATCTTTGCGGCGTCGGCCAATATCCTGACCGGCAACATCCTCGTCAATTTCAACTCCAACAACAACCACCACTCCATTCGGTTTCTGCTCGAGGAGATCCTGGTGGAGGTCCGCGATAAAGGCCTGCCGCAGATTCCTCCTGCAGAACCGATCGAACCGGGAGCGGCACCCTCTCCGGCCCGAAAGCTCCCGGTCGAGACACTCAAGCGCTTTCTATCCCCGGAGGCGGAGGGGCCCGCCCATCTGCAGAAGCCCTGGCATACGCTGGATGCGGCCGCTGCGGCCGCCATCCTGCGCACCGATGCGCGCACCGGCCTCGCTTCCAGCGAGGCCGCCGAGCGGCTGCAGGCCTATGGAGCCAACCTGCTGCCCAAGCCGAAGCCGCGCTCCGGGGCCGAGATCTTTTTCCAGCAGTTGAACACGCTGCCGGTCATGCTCTTGGGGGCTGCGGCCGGGATTTCGGTCCTGACCGGGGGCCTCCTCGATGCCGCCGTCATCGGGGGAGTGGTTCTCGCCAATGCCGTCATCGGCTATTTCACGGAAAGCGGCGCCGAAAAAACCATGGAGTCGCTCAAAGATCTGGTCCACCCGACGGCGGAGGTGATCCGGGAGGGGCGCCCCGTTCACCTGGCGGTGGAGGAGGTGACGGTCGGGGACATCCTGGTGCTCAAGCCCGGGACCTACGTGGCGGCCGACAGCCGGATCCTCACCGCCGACCGGCTGAGCGTCGATGAGTCCATGCTGACCGGCGAGAGCCTGCCGGTGCACAAGGAGCCGGCGCGGCTCAAACACGAAAACACCCCGCTGGCCGACCGCGCCAACATGGTCTACATGGGCACCCTTGTGACCGGCGGCCAGGGCCTGGCGGCGGTGGTGGCCGTCGCCCGCTTCACCCAGGTCGGCATGCTCCAGGCGATGCTCTCCGAGACCCGGACGCCGCCCACCCCGATCGAACTCCAGCTTGAGCGGATGGGCAACCAGCTGGTGACCGCCTGCGGGGCGATCTGCGGGGTGGTGTTCGGGATCGGGTTTCTGCGCGGCTACGGTCTGGTCCAGATGCTGCAGATGTCGATCTCGCTCGCGGCCTCGGCCGTTCCCGAGGGTCTTCCGGCGGCGGCGACGATCAACTTCGCCATGGGCATCACCGACCTGCGCCGGCACGGGGTGCTCGTGCGCCGGCTCCAGGCCGTCGAGACCCTCGGGGCGGTCCAGACCATCTGCCTGGACAAGACCGGCACCATCACCGAGAACCGCATGACGGTGACCGAGATCCTGGCGGGCCCCACGCGCTTTGCCGTGGCGGGCGACCTGCTCGGTCCCGCCCCGGACGGGCGGGATGTGCTCGCGATCGGAGAGATCCGCCACCTTCTGATCGCCTGCGCCCTGTGCAACGAGATCAAGATCACGGTGGACAAGGAGAGCGGCGAGGTGACGCTCTTCGGCTCCTCCACGGAGACGGCTCTCATGCGGGTGGCGGCTGGGACGGGGATCGACATCGTCGGCCTGCAGGAGGACTTTCGTTTCGTGGGTCTGCGCCTGCGGGCGGAGAACCGGCTCTACATGAGCAGCCTGCACTCCTGCCCCTCGGAGGATTGCCGCTACAGCTTCACCAAGGGCAGCCCGCACGACGTGCTCGACCTGTGCGACCGGGAAATGGTGAACGGCCGGGTGCGGGCGCTGACCGAGGAGCGCCGGCAGGAGATCCATATCGAGAACGACCGCATGGCCGGCCGCGGGCTGCGGGTGCTCGGCTTCGCCTTCAACCGCTTCACGATGCAGCAGCCGATCGACGAGGCGGCGCCGATGGCCTGGCTGGGGCTCGCCGGAATGGAGGACCCGATCCGCCCGGGAGTGGCCGAGCTGATCGCGGTCTTCCAGCGGGCGGGGATCGAGACCGTGATGATCACCGGCGACCAGAGCACGACCGCCTATGCCGTGGCCCGCGAGCTGAACCTGGGCGGCGAGCGTCCGCTCAAGATCCTGGACTCGGCCGAGCTCACCTCGCTCGACCCGGAGCGGCTCAAGGCGCTCGCCAAGAACGTCCACGTCTATTCGCGGGTCAGCCCGGCCCACAAGCTGCGCATCGTGCAGGCCCTGCAGGCCGCCGGCCGGGTGGTGGCCATGACCGGGGACGGGATCAACGACGGCCCGGCCCTGAAGGCGGCCAACATCGGCATCGCCCTCGGCGAATCCGGCACCGATGTGGCGCGCGAGGTGGCCGATATCGTCATCGAAGGGGACCGGCTGGAGCAGCTGATCCTGGCCCTGCGTGGCGGGCGCACGACCTACGGCAACATCCGCAAGTCGGTCCGCTTCTTCCTTTCGACCAACATGACCGAGATCATTGTGATGTTCGCCTGCATGGCGCTCGGCCTGGGGTTTCCGCTGACCGTCATGCAGCTGCTCTGGATCAACATCATTTCGGACATCTTCCCGGGGCTCGCCCTCTCGCGCGAGCAGCCTGAGCCGGGCCTCATGGAGCAGCCGCCGCGGCCCGCCGGCGCCCCGCTCTTCTCGGGCCGGGACTTCCGCGCCATGGCGCTCGAGTCCGGCACCATCAGCTCCGGCGCCCTCGGCGCCTATCTCTACGGGATCGGCCGCTACGGGCGCGGGGCCCGGGCCGGCGGGCTTGCCTTCCAGGCGCTCGTCTTCGGCCAGCTCCTGCATGCCTTCAGCTGCCGCTCGGAGCACCGGAGCCTCTTCGCGACGCCGCGCCCGCCGTCGAACCCCTTCCTCAACTGGGCGGTCGGCGGCTCCCTCGCCCTGCAGCTGCTCACCCTGCTGCTCCCCGGGCTGCGGGG
>JALOOS010000197.1 GCA_025454275.1 Desulfobacterales bacterium
AGGACCCAGGCCAGGCCCACGGGGCGCGATCCACCCTCCATGCGTACGAACGTGCATGATAACCGCCGCCTGTCATGGCGCTGTTTGCGGCGGCCGGCGGCGGCCTTGGCGCTTGTGCTGGCGCTGAGTGCGGCGGCGTCGGCAGCCTCTCTGCCGCCGCGTTCAGCCCCGACCTTCGCTCTCGCCGGCGGGATCCTGCATAAAGAGCTCCCGAACGATGCCGCCGGCCGGTTTTTCCCGGCGAGCGCGGCTCAGGGCGCATCGCCCGAAGACCGGCGCCGGATGCAGCGCCAATACCAGGAATGGCAGGCCCTGCCGCCCGAACAGAAAGATGCCTTGCGCCGGCGCATGGATGAACTGCAGCGCATGCCGCCGCAGGATCGGGACCGCTATCAGCAGCGCTACCGGCAATGGGAGCAACTCCCGCCCGATGAGCGCCGCCGCATCGAAAACGACCTCAAGCGGTGGGACCGATTGTCGCCCCAGGAGCGGGATTCGATTCAAAAGCGCTTCAAGCCGTAATCCTACCGCACCCTCCCGATACGGCGATCACGGACGGAAGAAAAGCCGGCCGCGCGTCGACCGTCCGGTTTGAAGAAGAAAGTAATAATGGAAGAGAAGAAATCCTCTCCGCGGACGAAGCCTTCGCCCGAGCGGGCACAGGCTCGATTCCTTCATGCCGCACACTCCGGCGGCCAACTGGAATGAATTATAAATCATTAAATTATTGCTCCTCAGGAACAGCCCTTTCTCTACCGACACCACTCACGGTTTACTCCCTTCCGTTCATTCAGGTTTAATTGGGAAGATAATTTCACATCTTTGGGGTTTATATTGCTATTCTTCGGTGATCTATCCGAAATAAGTAGTAATAATTTTATTTCCGTGCCTGTGCGGCCCTCATCATCCCTGAACGGCTATGTCATATTTACAACACTAAATGTGGGGTAATATTTGATCTTGACACACAATATTCCATTGGATATAATTTGTTCGAAAAAGGTGATAATAATTTAAATATCTGAATTTAATATCAATATTAAATTTTTTGGGACAAGGTTTCATCCTGGAGTCAACCTCTGCCTGCAGGGAGTGTAATCAGAGTTACGGGGAAACGGGCAACGGCGGCAGCCGCAGCGTAAAAAAAACAATAAAGTTAGCTAACAATAGCAAACTTTATTTCGCATAAACTCAACTTGCGGCATGACGGCACGAGAAGGGTTCGTGACCGGAGATTCCCTGCATCGGGCTGGATGGCTGGCCGATGCGGAGATGAGGAGTGAATGCCCGTGAACTTCCCCCCTGCAGCGATGAATGTCCTGTTGCTTTACGATTTCAACCCGCAGTGGACCACTGAAGAAAAACAGGAGGTCTGCGAGGCGCACGCGCGGTTGACCGAGCACCTCGGCTCGGCCGGCTTCTCCATCGACCTGCTCCCGGTCGTGGACCATCATTTCCCAGAAAAATTGAACTCTTACGACGCTCAGAGCTGTGTCCTCTTCAACTGGTGTGACGGGATCCCCGGCCACCGGCACAGCGAGTGGATCGTTGCCCGGCACCTCGAGCAGCGGCAGTTTGTCTTCACTGGGTCCGGCTCCGAGACCCTGGCGCTCAGCTATGAGAAGCACCGGGTGAAAGAGATTCTCGACCGCCACGGGGTGCCCACCCCGCGTTGGAAGCTTTATTCCTCATCGCAATCCAACGGCTGGCATCAGTTTCCGGCCATCGTCAAACCTGCTGTCGGCCACTGCAGCGAGTGGGTCACCTCGGAATCGGTCGCCGTGAACGAAAAGGAGCTGCACGACCGGATCTCCTATTTAATCGAAAAGGTGGGGCTGCCCGCCCTGGTGGAGGATTTCATCGACGGCCGGGAATTTCACGTCTCGCTGTGGGGCAACGGCCGGGTCGAGATGCTCCCGCCGGCCGAAATGGATTTCTCGGCCCTGAACGACGTACACGACCGGCTCTGCTCGTTCGACGCCAAGTTCATGCCCGGGTCGGTCCACTACGAAAAGATCCGGACCGTCATCCCCGGCACCCTTCGGGAGGCAGAACAGACCGAACTGGAACGGGTGTGCATGGCGGCCTACAAGGCTATCGGCTGCCGGGATTACGGCCGCATCGACCTGCGGCTGCGGGACGGTGTATTCTACGTGCTGGACATCAATCCCAACCCCGACATCAGCGAAGACGCCAGCATGGCCAGCGCGGCCGAGTTCGCCGGGTATTCCCACGGCGACATGGCGCGCTACCTGATCAAGCTCGCCGCGAAGCGCCACCCGGTATTCGGCCGCGGGATGGCCCCCCAGCCCGCCCGCGACCTGAACTGATGGGTTCGGGTGCCTGCCGGCAGCGGGACTGCGCTTTCCAAACCGCCGCGCGCCGCGGCTGAAAGCCAGACGCATGTTTTCCGACATGGCTGCAAAAGAGGTCCCGGCCACATGGTGCGCTTTCATTCAGGCCGAAACGGAGCGCGCCCGCCTCGCACCGACGCTGACCCGGCGCCTCATTTGGCCGCCCACGGAAAGGGCGGATCGGACTTCGGCCGGCCATCCGCTTCGAACAGCCCCCAGTGCGGGCCGACGCTTTCGGCCTCCGATTTCCAGGGTTCATCAAACATCTCGAAGAGAAACAGGTCAAGCCCGGTGACACGGGCCATACGACTGACGCCCTCCACATAGAGAGCCTGATGATCGCGGCCGGGAAGAGCCGCGCCGTTCGCCGCTCCTGCGCTGGGCCAGCCCGTCTCTCCCACGACGAGTTGTTTGCCGTCGGCCCCGTACAGCTCGCGCAGCCGCTGCACGGCGCCTGCGAATGCCGGGACCGCCTCGGCGGCCGGGATGCGGTTGTAGAAAGGGTGGATGTTCACCATGAGGAGGTCGCAATGCGCCGCCACCCGCCGGCCCTGGGTCTCGAAGCGTTCGACCGCAGCCAGCATGGAAAGGGCGCTCGTCACCCGCACGTGCCGGCGCGCCGCAGCGCTCAGTGCGCGGCGCACGGCCTCGATATCGTCGATCAGCTGCTCGACGGATACCGGCTCGCGGCAGGCCTCGGGTTCGCCGGGGAGGCATTCGTTGCCGACGACGATGCCCGCCACGGTATCGAAGGTGTTGGCGAGGCGCACAGCTTCGTTCAGCTGCGCCCGCGTGTGGTGAAGATCGTTTGGGTCATCGTGGTGGCGCCCGCACACATAGACCCCCACCCACACCTTCAGCTGGGGGTGGCGGCGGTGCGCGATCGGGACGATCCGGTTCAGCCCGTTGGCGAGGCCGAAGATCCGGACATGCTCGAATCCCGCCGCCACGATGAGGTCGAGATCCGTCTCGATATGCGCGTCCGGAACCGGTGCGGTGATATGGGGGCTTTGCCCGGGACGATGAAAGGGACCGTAGGCCACGCCGATCCGGGCGGGTTCTCTCCCCGGTGCGGCGGGGGCCCACAGCAGGCAGGCGAGCAGGACCCCGGCGGCGGCGAGGGTGCGGACGCCTCCCCGCGGCGGAATGGGGTCAGGGGTCAAGCCGCCTCCACCGCAGGGTGTCGCCTGCGCGAATGCCGAACCGGTCCGCGAAGCCGGCCAGCGCTTCAACCACCATGAGGGCGGCGGCGGCGGAGGCATAGTGACGGTCCGACATCGGTGCCGTCCGGCCGGCGATGTTGATGACCCGCAGGGAGCCGTCGATGAAGATGATGTCGAGAGAGCTCGGGGTGTTGCGCATCCAGAACACCTGGGGCGCGGGCTTCTCGAAGAGAAAGAGCATCCCGGCCGTGTAATCCCGCAGGACCCGTCCCATGAGGCCCCGGGCGCGCCGTTCCGGCGTGTCGGCGATTTCGACCACGAGGCGGGCGGCGACCGATCCGTCGGGCCGTACGAACTCCACGAACCCCTCCGGCTGAATGACGGGGGCGGCGCGGGCCGGTGCGGGCGCGAGCAGTCCGGCGCCTCCTCCGAGGATCAGCGCCGCCCCGATGAGTGCAATGCCGAATAAACGAACGTTCATGGCGGCAGGTCTACACCATCTCGGACCGCTATGGCAACCCCGCCCCGGCCCGGCAGCCGAAAGCATTCTCAGCGCGTTGACTTGGGCAAACCGTTGGCCTATAGATGTCATTTTTTCCGGGAGTCCGCCGCAGCAGCGCACCGTGCGATCCCGGGCGAATCCTGAGGAAGGGGAAGCTGTCTGCATGCATGATGCCAAGATCGGGGATATCGAGGCGCTGATTGAGCGCCA
>JALOOS010000198.1 GCA_025454275.1 Desulfobacterales bacterium
GTTGTTCGAGCGGCGGGGGCGGCGGGAGGTGGGACTTCATTTCCGCAACAGCGGCGATCGCCGGAAAATCGTTCTGGTGCCCGGGGCCGGAATCGAACCGGCACGGTACATAGTACCAAGGGATTTTAAGTCCCTTGCGTCTACCAATTCCGCCACCCGGGCGTCGATGCTCTGCGGGCCGCTATCGGCCGGGATCAAATTATAGAATTCCTGGCACCGATTCAAGCGAAAACAGGCGGAGCGAATTCGAAGCGTTTTTGCCGGATGAGTGCGACGCAGGCCTCGACGACGGCCCGATCGTAGAGGACGCCTTTCTGCTCCGAGATCTCTTCGAGGGCCCTTTCCACCCCCTTCGACGGCCGGTAGGGGCGGTGGGAGGACATGGTCTCCACCACGTCGGCAACCCCCACGATGCGCGCCTCCTGGAGGATGGCATCGCCCGTCAATCCCTGGGGGTAGCCGCTGCCGTTCATCCGCTCATGGTGCTGGAGCACGATCCGTGCGACCGGCCAGGGGAAGTCGACATTCTTCAGGATGTCGAACCCGGTCTGGGAGTGACCCTGGATCAGGCTCATCTCGATCGGGCTCAGCCGCGAGGGCTTGGAGAGGATCTCGGCCGGAAGCGAAATCTTGCCGATGTCGTGGATGGCCGAAGCGATGGCAAGCCCTTCTAACCGCTCCCGGGAGAGGCCCATCTCCCGTCCGATGGCGCGCGATAGCTCCGCCACGCGACGCTGGTGTCCCGAGGTGTAGGGGTCGCGTTTTTCGACCGTCATGGCCATCGCCATGACCGTTCCGCCGATGACATGCTTCAGCTGCTCGAGACTCTCCAGCAGCTCCTGCTGTGCCCGCTTCCTCCCCTCGATCTCACGCCGCAGCCTCTCGTTCGTCCTCTGGAGCTCCTCGGTGCGCCGGAGCACCAGCCCCTCCAGGTTCAGGTTCAATGCCCGCACCTGACGCTCGGCAGCCCACTTGGCGCTCAGGGCGGATGCGAACTGCAGGATCTCCTGGGGATGGAAGGGCTTCTGCAGGAAGAGGAGGCGGTCGGTGAAGCCCGGGTGCGGCGGTAGCCGCTCGAAATCGCTTCGAATGAATCCGGTCACAAGAACGATGTTGGCGTTCGGGTCCAGTTTGAGGATCTCGCCGGCGGCCCAGATCCCGGATGGACCCGGAGGCATGTTCACATCCAGGAACACGGCCGAAAAGGACTCCCCGCGCGCAGCCGCACCCCGCACCTCTTCCACGGCCTCGGTCGCCTGGGAGCGGCAGACCGTTTCGAAAAAGGGTGCGGTCGTGCCCTCCCCGCCCGGGTATGTTCCCGGGCCGTTGTTTTTCGGCGGCTTGGGTTTCAGGATGGAGCAGTAGATATCAAGGATGGCCGGATCGTCGTCGACCGCGAGGATGTTGAACACGTCTGCAGGCAAAGGGTCCCGATCCAATTTAGCGTAGTGAGCTCTCATACAGGCCATGCAAAATCAACACCAAGAATGAAACTATCCGGAAGCAGCCGTCTCATCGCTCACCGGACGACCGGCACTCAAACGCCAGCAAGCCCGCTTTAAGGCTGAACTGCTTGTAATCGCGACATTAATCTACTAGACACCAACCGCTTTGCACCACGACTGAAACCGCATGGCCGGCGGGCACGCGCCATCTTGGATTCAACCGCCGGACCCGGCAGGAGCCAAGCGTCAAGCGGCTGCAACCGGCCTGATTCAAATGAAAGGAATTTTGACGTTCGCAGCTTGTCAAGTTTAGCGACATCTGTTAGCAAGTGTGCATTCATTATGTCTGAGGTCAATCCTAACATCATTTTGGCGTCCCAGTCGCCCCGGCGCCGGTATCTGCTCGAACGGGCCGGACTCGCTTTCAGCGTCATCCCGAGCACGATCAACGAGGCGGCGTTTTCCCCCGGGGAGCCGGCACGCCAGGTGCAGGCCCTGGCCGAGGCCAAGGCGAACGATGTGGGCGAGCGCTATCCGGAGAGCTGGGTGATCGCAGCCGATACCATCGTGGTGGTCGAGGGGCAGGTCTTCGGCAAGCCCCGCTGCGAGGTCGACGCCCGCCGTATGCTGGCCCGCTTGAGCGGCCGCACCCACCAGGTGTTGACCGGATTCTGCCTTTTCAGCCGGCGGCGGGGGCGCCGTATCACCGAGTCGGTGGCGACCGACGTCGAATTCAAGGTGTTGAGCCCGGTCGAGATCGACTGGTACATCCGCACCGGTGAGCCTTTCGACAAGGCAGGCGCCTACGCCATCCAGGGAATCGGCACCTTTCTCGTGCGCCGCATCAACGGCTCCTACACCAACGTGGTGGGGTTGCCGGTGTGCGAGGTGATCGAACACCTGATCCGCGAGGGGGTCGTCGGTTGGGACCCATCGGCGAAAAACGGACTCAAAGTCGGAACATTGTGACCGCCTCCATCGCCGAACGCTTGCAACGCGTACAGGAGCGAATCCGGGCCGCCGCCGAGGCCTGCGGCCGGGATGCCGGAAGCGTCCGCCTGGTGGCCGTGACCAAGACTTTCGGGCCGGATGCCCTCCGGGAGGCGGTGGCGGCCGGGGCGACGGACATCGGTGAGAACTACATCCAGGAGGCCCGCGAGAAGTTCGACGCCCTCGGTGCGCTCCCGGTCCGCAGGCATTTCATCGGCCACTTGCAGTCCAACAAGGCCAAGCACGCTGTTGCGCTCTTCGACCTGATCCACACCGTGGATTCGGTCAAGCTAGGCCGTGAGCTCGACCGATGCGCCCGCCGGTCGGGAAAACGCCAGGCGGTCCTGGTCCAGGTGAATGTGGCCGGCGAGTCCTCCAAGTCGGGCGTTGCCCCGGATGAGGCCCTGCCGCTCGTGCATGAACTGGCGGCACTCGAGCACCTATCGGTGGCGGGCCTGATGACGATGCCGCCCTTCTTCAACGACCCGGAGCGGGTCCGCCCCTTTTTCTCCGCCTTGAGGCAGCTGCGGGACCGCATCCAGGCGAAGGCGCCGGCCGGGATCTCGCTGCGCGAGCTTTCCATGGGCATGACCGGTGACTTCGAAGCCGCCATTGCCGAAGGGGCGACCCTCGTGCGGATCGGAACGGCCATCTTCGGGGAGCGATCATGAAAATTCTCCTCCACACCTGCTGCGGTCCCTGCGCGATTTTCCCGGTGCGCGAGCTGCGTGTCGACGGGATGGCGGTGACGGGCTACTTCTACCCTCACAACATCCACCCCTACGCCGAGTGTCTCCGACGGCGCGACACCCTGAAGGAGTATGCCGACCGGATCAAGCTGCCCCTCATCATCGAGAACGGATACGACCTCGAAGGGTATCTGCAGAAGATCGTCTTCAACGAAGCGGACCGCTGCGGGATCTGCTACCAGGAGCGTTTGATCGCAACCGCCCGGGTGGCAAAGAACGCCGGCTTCGAGGGGTTCACGACCACCCTTCTCTACAGCCGCTTCCAGAAACACGAAGAGATCCGCCGGGTCGGGAATTCGGTCGCCGCCGCGATCGGGATACCCTTTTTCTACCGGGATTTCAGAGTCGGGTGGAAAGACGGGGTGCAGGAATCGAAGCGCCTGGGCATGTACCGCCAGCGCTATTGCGGGTGCATCTACAGTGAAAAGGAGAGCCACTTCCGGACGGCTTCGTAAATAGCCCAAGCTCTGCGTTGCCGCTCCTTACGCAGCCGCTGCGGCGTACTGACAGTACGCCTCGCGTCGCGGAAATCGCGCGCCTTGATCTTGGGCTCTTTACGAAGCCGTCGGAATTGTCCTCTCTCATGCCGAGTCGAGGCAATGACAATATACTGCCGCTCTGCATTTATGCTTTCTGATCAGCCGGCGAAAATGGAAACCATCGCAGGCGGAAATCGCGTGTCGTGCCTGCCCCGCCTTGGCGGGGATCTTGGGCTCTTTACGAAGCCGCCGGGGCTGCCCTCGCACATGCCGAGTTTTGGACATTGATCGGGTATGTTCGGAAACTTCATCTACTTCATCCTGGTTCTGCTGATCTACCTGACCTACACCCCATCCGAGCAGACCCATTTCAGCGGGGCCGAAAGCCTGCTGCTGGCCCTCCTGCTGAGCCTGGCGTTCGCAGGCTTCGTGCGCCGGAGCTTCACACGGGTCGAGGAGCGGATCGAGCGGATCGGCACCGCCCGGGCGGCGGCCCTCTTCCACTCCGCCCAGATGCGCGGC
>JALOOS010000199.1 GCA_025454275.1 Desulfobacterales bacterium
TCCGGGCGGGTCGATGTCGGCTTCGAAATCCGCAGCGGCGCAGAGCGGCGGGTCGAGATGGTTCACGCCCAGGACTGGGCGGTCTGGCGGCTGCGGTCGGCACTGGAGGGGCGGCCTCCCGCGGGCGGGGCGGGATCCGCCTACACGATCCAATGAGGGGCGGGTGCGTCCCTTCCGCGGGTGAGTCTCGATGCAGCGGCTGAGGATTCTTTTCTACGCGGTGCTGTTGCTCCTGGGCGTCGGGGCGACGATGCTGGTTTTTCTTTTTTTCGTCGTGCTCCGCGATCTGCCCCAGGTGCCCGAGCCGCTGTCGCGGATCATCGAAACCCCGCCGACGGAGATCTTTGCGGCCTCCGGCGAGCGGATCCTTCTGATCGGCGGGCGCGAGGTCGTGCCCCTCAACCGGGTTGCGCCCGTGTTCATCCAGGCGGTCCTCGCCACCGAAGACCACCGGTTCCATGCGCACAGCGGCCTCGACAAGCTGCGCACTCTCAAAGCCCTGTGGGTGACCCTGTTTCGTCCGGGCCGGGTGGAGGGCGCCTCCACCATCACCCAGCAGCTCGCCAAGAACCTTTTTTTCAGCTTTCAGCGCACCTACACGCGCAAGTTCCGCGAGCTGCTCGTGGCGCTGCAGATCGAGTCCCGTTTTACGAAACAGGAGATCCTCGAGGCCTACATCAACCAGATCCCCTTCGGTGTCGGCGCCCACGGCGTCGAACAGGCCGCCCAGGTGTTCTTCGGAAAACCCGCCCTCCAGCTGAGCCTGCCGGAGGCGGCCCTGCTGGCGGGACTGCCGAAGTCGCCGACCCGCTACAACCCCTTCCGCTACCTCGAGCGGGCCAAGGGGCGGCAGAAGGTGGTCCTGGCACGCATGACCGCGGTCGGAGCCATCACGGTCGCGGAGGCCGAAAAGGCCTGGCAGGCGCCGTTGAGCCTGCGCGAACGCGGCGGGGGCGAGCCGGCCGGAAGCTACTTTCTGGACGTTGTTCTCAAAGAGCTCGAGGAGCGCTTCGGCTCCGAGGTGGTCTACCACGCGGGCTTGAAAGTGTTCACCACCCTCGACCCTCAGCTCCAGGCCCTGGCGGTGGAATCGGTCCAGCAGGGGCTCGATCAGCTGGACCGGATGCTCGGGGTGCCTGCGCCGGTCGGAGGGCGGTCGGCCGGCCGCCTCCAGGGGGCGCTGGCCGCCGTCGAGGCGCACTCGGGGGCGGTGAGGGCCCTCGTGGGCGGGCGCGACTATGCCGAATCCGAGTTCAACCGCGCGGTCCAGTCCCAGCGGCAGCCGGGTTCCGGCTTCAAACCGTTTGTCTACTACGCGGCGCTCGAAAAGCTCGGGATGAGCCCCGCCTCGGTGCTGGTCGACCGCCGCGTGGCGATCCCGGTCGCCGGGCAGCCGCCCTGGAGCCCGCGGAATTTCAGCGGCGAATTCGAGGGGCCGATGATCCTCAAGCGCGGCCTGGCCCACAGCGTCAACTCCATCGCCGCCCAGCTGGTGGAGCGGACCGGGCCGGCGGCGGTGGCGGACGTCGCCCGGCGCTGCGGCATCAAGAGCCCCCTCACGCCCGTACCCTCCCTGGCGCTCGGCACCTCGGGGGTGAACCCGCTCGAAATGGCGGGGGCCTTCGCCACCTTCGCCGCCGGCGGCATCGCCCACGAGACCTTCTTCATCCGGCGGGTCGAGGATTTTCAGGGCCGCATCCTCCAGGAGCGGTTGATGGCCGGCCGCCGCACCCTGGACCCGGCCATTGCGTTTCAAGTGCTCGACATGATGCGCGCCGCCCTCGAAGAGGGAACCGCACGGGTCGTGCGCCAGCTGGGTTTCAGCCTGCCCGCGGCCGGCAAGACCGGCACCACCGACGAGTTCAACGATGCCTGGTTCACCGGGTTCACCCCCATCCTGAGCGTGTCGGTGTGGGTCGGCTACGACCGGGCCTTCAGCATGCGCGACACCCAAGGCCGGGGCATCACCGGCGGGCGGGGTGCTGCGCCCATCTGGGCCGATTTCATGCGCAAGGCCACCGCGGGGGAGCCGCCGCGGGAGTTCCCCGTGCCCGGGAACATCCGCTTCGCAGCGGTCGACCCGGTCACGGGCCAGGCGCCGGCCTTCTGGGGCGGCAGCCGCATGGAGGTGGCCCTGCGCGAGGGGCAGGCGCGGCCCTCGCCGTTCGGCCCCGCCCCCCGTGAACCGGGCGCCGGCGGGAGTCAGGAATATGTCCGGGACTCCAACTGATGGTGAAGATGCGATGACCCACCGGCTGCGCCACCTGACGGCCCGGTTGTGGATCACCCTGGTGATCGGGGGCGCATCGACCCTCGGGGCCATGATGTTGCTCCAGCCCGTGATCGGCCTGGAGGCGGCGCCCGCCGCGGCGGCGGTGCTGATGAGCGGGTCCTTCGTCGCCGTGGGGTGGGCGGCGGCCCGCCTGGGGCTGTGGCGGGTGCGGCGGCTGCTCTCCGCCGCCGAGGCGGCGGAGCGGGACGGGTTGCGCGTCGCGGCCGCGGCTCTGTTCGACCGCGCCGGGGCGGTGTTCGACAGCTTCCTGATTCCACCGGCCCTGCGGCGCCGGCGCCTGCCGGCGCTTCACGCCCGGATGGCCCGCTTCCACCTGTCCGACCCCGGGGGGCACGGCGCCCGGGAGGCCTTCATCCGCCGTTACCTCATGCGGGCCCCGGGCGACGCCGAGGTGGCCGAAGGGTGGGTGGCGGCGCTGGAGCGATGGGGCGGCCCGGCCGAGGAAGAGGTCGAGCTCGCGGCGTGCCTGGCCGCCGCTCACCCCCGCCACGAACGGATCCAGAAGACCCTGGCCCGCTTGTACCTGGCGCAGGAGGTGACCGATTATCCGGCCCTGCAGTGCTATCGCCGGGTCTGCGCCGGGGAAGATCCGCCCGATCCCGGCTTCTGCCGCGCTGTTGCAAGACTGGTACATGTCTCGGGCTGCAGCGACGAATGGGCCCGAAGGCTGGTTCTCCGGTTCTGCGGCCCCGGTCCCGGCGGCGGGGGGGCGGAGCCGGTCGTTACCCCGTTGCCTGCGGCAGCCGCTCCATCCCGGATGTGGGAAGCGGCGCCGGCCGATGCCGTCACGGCCGAGGAGGAGGATGCGGGGGCTTTCCGGATGAGCGTTTTTCCGGGCGAACCGGAGGAGGAAGAGGAGACTGCGCCTCGGACGCGCCCGCGGGGAGCGGCCATGGCCGCGATCCGGGAGGGCGCGGGGCGGCTCGCGGACGGCCTCCTCCGTTTCACGGCCGACGTTCTGCGCCGGGCGTTCCGGATCGCGGCGCGGGTGGGCGCTGCACCCTGGAGCCGGCCGGCCGGCTTGTGCGGGCTGGGGGCGGTGCTTCTTGCCGGCGGCCTCTGGTTCTGGTGGGACGACATCCGCCTGTTGCGGGAGGAAGCGGAAGCCCCTGCCGCCGCCGTTTCGGAACCCGCACCGGCGCCGCTGGTGATGGACCGCTTCACGCTGCAGGTGGCGGCCTATCTCAAGGCGGAGCATGCTTATAAATTCGTGGATCAGCTGAAACGCCAGGGGTTTGAGGCCTACTGGACCGAAACGGTCAGCGGCGGCAAGACCTGGTACCAGGTGCGCATCGCCTCTTTCCCCGACCGCCAATCGGCGCGGGAGTTGGGCAGCCGGTTGAAGCAGAAGGGCGTGATCGAAGACTTTTACGTGACCCTTTACAGCCGGTGAGTTTCATCCACCGATGGGGGACCTGCGTGACCGCGGCATACGGGGACATACAGTCGGATCTGCGGCCGTCCACGCCCCGGCCCTCCGCGCAGAGGTCTCCGGCCCCCCAGGAGATGCCCTCTGAAAGGGAGGCCCCGGAGGCGGAGCCGCTGATCCTCTGCCGCGAGTGCCTGCACCCGGTGACGCGGGAGACGGAGCGGCTTTCGGTCGACGGCGCGCACCGCCACACCTTTGCCAATCCCCACGGCGTCGTGTTCGAGATCGGCTGCTTCCGGCGCGCGCCGGGGTGCGCGTATGCCGGAGCGAGCAGCGACGAGTTCTCCTGGTTCGCCGGCTACACGTGGCGGGTCGCCCTTTGCGCCGCTTGCCTCATCCACCTGGGTTGGGTATTCCAATCCCCGGGCGGGGACCGCTTCCACGGCCTGATTCTCGATCGCCTGATCGAGCCCGCATGAAGAGGCAGAGGGCAAGGGCAGAGAGCATCGGGTCAACTGCCACGGAATTCTTACCACTTTGACCCTCTGCCCTATGCTCTATGCCCTATGCTCTATGCCCTCTGCCTTTTTGGCGGACAGCTGCCGGTAGATCGCCAGCGCCTGGGACCGGGTCTGTTCGAAGGTGCCTGAGTTGTCGATCACGTGGGTGGCGCGGGCCCGCTTTTGATCGAGGGGCATCTGGGCGCGGATGCGGGCGAGCGCCTCCTCCGCCGTGAGGTGATCCCGCCGGATGAGGCGCTCGATCTGGAGCTCCTTCGAAGAGCAGCGGCACATCCAGGATCGTTACGGCCGCCGGGGCCGACTGCCGGATGGCCTCCACGCGGCGGGCGCACTCCTCCCGCACCCCGGGGTGGACAATCGCTTCGAGAACGGCCCGCTCCCGCGGGTCGCTGAAAACGACGGCAGCCAGTCGGCGGCGGTCGAGCTCCCCGTCGGTCCCGGCGATGCGGCGGCCGAAATGGGCGAGGATCCGGTCATAGAACGGGGTGCCCCGCCGGACGATCTCGCGCGCGATCCGGTCGGCATCGATGAGGCGGGCTCCGGCTGAGGCCAGCACGGCGGCGACCGTCGACTTGCCGCTCGCAATCCCCCCCGTCAGCCCGGCGATGACCACTGAATCGACCTCCCTGGTGAACGCGCCGCGGCACGAGCCGGCCCGCCGGCGGCTCTTTGCCGGCAAAGGATCGTATGCGAGCGCTGCAGGCTTGTCAACCGCGGCCGCTCTACGGTTGCACCGCCGCGATTCGATCTTACCTTGCTCGGTATGCCGGATTGCTTTATCCATCCGAGACTTCAACGAAGCAGGAGGTAACTCATGGCCAAGGAAAAACTGAAAATGGCCGCCGATGTCTGCTCATATGTGGATGAAACGAAAAACCGGGTTCACCTCGAGATCTGTGTGCCCGGAGTCAAAAAACAAGCCATCCAGCTCAAGGTTCGCGACGACAGCTTCAGCCTGTTCGCGCCGCGGGATGATTTCGACTACGTGGCCGCCGCCGCCTTCTGCTGCCCGGTCAAGGCCTCATCCGCCAAGGCGAACTACAAGGACGGGATGCTCAAGGTGAGCCTCAAGCTGAAAGACCCGATGGAAGGGGCTCACACGGTCGCGATCCACTGACCCCTCCGCCCGCCGGTCCCTCGCCGCAGGCGCCTTGCGCCTGCGGCGCCTTCCTCTCCCGCGCCTCACCCTCTCCGGTCAAAAAAAGCGGTTGACATTCGCGCGCCTTCTTGACTAAAAAGCTCAAGAAATTTCTCGACTTTAAAAGTCGACAAGCAAGCTCCCTCCCGGAGAAAGACCAGCGGCATGGTGCCGATGACCCCCAAGAAAAATCAGTACGCCGTGCGGGCGGTGTTCGAGCTGGCCAAGCGCCGGGGGGAAGGCCCGACCAAGATTTCACAGATTGCCCGCGCCCAGGTCATCCCCGAGCGGTTTCTCGAGGTGATTCTCAACAAGCTCAAACGGAGCGGGCTGATCGAGTCCAAACGCGGTTTCACCGGTGGCTATTCCCTCAGCCGGCCACCGGCGCAGATCACGGTGGGCGACATCATGCGCTTTCTGGACGGCCCCACCGCGGCGATGAACTGCGCCGCCTGCACGGAAACCTCCAGTTGCCCCTCTCACCGCCGCGGCTGCGCCTTTTCGGCAATGTGGAACCGGGTCAACCAGGCGGTGTTGTCGGTCTATAACGATACCACGATCCAGGACCTGCTCGACAACGAGATCCACCTCAAGGCCCAACGGCGCCGGCGGCCGCCGCGGGCCCCGGCACGAACAGAAGGACAGCGCTTATGACACTCAATTGCGTTTTCCCTTTCCGGCACCTCCATCCGACCGGCGCTGCCGCGGCGCTGCTGATCCTGGCGACCCTGATCGGCTGCACCAGCGCCTCCAGCTCACCCGGCGCCGTGGAGGCGCCCCGGGCCGATATCATTCGTATCGACGGCCTCTCCCAGTTCGGCCCCCTGGAGCGGCCGGCGGTGGTGTTTCTGCACGAGAAACACACCCAGGCCCTGGCGCCGAAGAACAAGGACTGCGCCGCCTGCCACTTGCCCGTGCCCGACAAGAAGTACATCTCCACCAAGTACATGCGGCTGAAGGACGAGTCCAAAAACCAGGTGATGGAGGTCTACCACACCCACTGCATCGACTGCCACCGCCAGACGACCGCGGCGGGCGAAAAGAGCGGGCCCGTGGTCTGTGCCGGCTGCCATGCCGACAAGCAGATCCCCTCCTCCTGGGCCGCGATCGGCCTGGACAAGTCGCTCCACTACCGCCACCTCAAGGCCCAGGAGAATAAATGCGAGGCCTGCCACCACCAGTTCGACCCGGTTGCCAAGAAGCTCGTCTACACCAAGGGCAAGGAGGAGACCTGCCGCTACTGCCACCTGGACCGGACGGTCGAGAAGGTGAGCTCCTTCCGCCAGGCGGCCCACGACCAGTGCATCGACTGCCATCGCCGGCGGCTGGCCGCGAACAAGGAGGCCGGCCCGGCCACCTGCAGCGGCTGCCACGACGCCGGGCTGCAGAAAAAGATCGAGAAAGTCAAAGAGATTCCCCGCCTGATGCGCGGGCAACCCGATGCCACCCTGGTGCAGGCCATCCCGCGCGACGGGCAGAAGCTCGACCCCGCCGCGCGTGCCAAGGTCGTTCCCTTCAACCACATGGCCCACGAGGCCGCCAACGACACCTGCCGGGCCTGCCACCACGCAGCGATGAGCGCCTGCGGCACCTGCCACACGCTCCAGGGTTCCAAGGAGGGCAAATTCGTCAGCCTGCAGACGGCCATGCACCGGGTGACGG
>JALOOS010000014.1 GCA_025454275.1 Desulfobacterales bacterium
GGTGGTCATCCGCTTGGTCTCGGAGGTGAAGGGGATCTCAGCGGTGCGGGGGTAGTGCGCATTCAGCTCGGCCTGCTTCAAGCCGGCCTTGGCCGCAGCGACCACCAGGGCCGCTTCCGTAGGGTCGCCTTTGACCTGCCAGCGCTGGTCCGGGGCGCTGTAGACCAGCTCGGCATCCGAGGCGAGGACCCCTGCCTGCAGCAGCCGTTTCAGGGGTCCGGGCGGATCGAGCACGGCACCGTCCGAGGAAAACCGGCCGTTCGGCTCGTACCCGGCCCCGGAGACCTCGATCAGGCGGCCGGCCGCCAGGATGCGGCGCACGGTCATCTCATCCTTCGTCAGGGTGCCGGTCTTGTCCGAGCAGATGACCGAGGTGCTGCCGAGGGTTTCCACGGCGGGAAGCCGCCGGATCAGGGCATTGCGTTTCACCATGCGCTGCACGCCCATGGCGAGCGAAATCGTCACCACCGCCGGCAAGGCCTCGGGGACGACCGCCACCGCCAGGGCGATGCCGAAAATGAGCATTTCGATGAAGGGGGTTCCGCGGAAAAGCCCCAGGCCGACGATGAGGGCCACGATGACGAACGCGGCGCGGGCCAGGGTGTGGCCCAGGCGGTTGAGGTTCTCCTGCAGGGGGGTTTTGCCGGACTCGATCGTCTGGATCATCCGGGCGATCTTGCCGAACTCGGTCTCCATCCCGGTGGCCACGACCACGGCCCGGCCGCGTCCATAGGTCGCCGCCGTGCCGGCATGGACCATGTTTTTGCGGTCGCCCACGGCGACCGCCCCGCTGATGGGCGCCACCTGCTTCGGGACCGGCACGGACTCCCCGGTGAGCGGCGCCTCTTCGACCTGCAGGTTGACGCTCTCGAAAAGCCTGGCGTCGGCCGGCACCCGGTCCCCTGCACGCAGGAGGAACACGTCCCCCGGCACGAGCTCGCGCGCCGGGACGTCCACCTCCGCGCCGCCGCGCAGGACGCTGGCCGTCGGCGCGGCCATCTGCCGCAGGGCTTCGATGGCACGCTCCGCCCGGTACTCCTGGATAAACCCCAGGATCACGGCGAACAGCACGATGACGGTGATCGCGACGGCCTCGACGGCATGTCCCAGAAAAGCCGAAGCCACCGTCGCCGCCAAAAGGCGGGCGGGAGAAATGCGGCGGGCCGCCTGCAGTTCGTTCGGGCCGAAGCGCGCCAGGCGCGCCTCCGCCTCGGACGGGCTCAAGCCCTGCGGCGATGAGTCCAGCCTGAGAAAGAGATCCTCGAGAGTCGACTCCGACCAGAGCGGGGCCGGATCTCCGGCGGGGGGCTTCACGGGGGAAGTTTTGCGCGTCACGAACATCTCCTTTTCATTCTTGGTTGGGAGTGGATCTGCCGCAGGGGCAAGAGGCAGGCAAAAAAAAACCTTTACCCGCTGCACGAAAATGCATGGGATAAAGGTCTTGCAAAGCCCGCTCGATTAAAGCGGGTCCATTTCCGGGCGGAATCAATCCACCGGACTGTCGGAGAATGGGCCGCCGGGCAATTCTTCCGGCAGTTGCTACTCCCCCCTATCGGGTCAAGAGATTATACGCCAGGCGGCCTCCTGTCAAGGGCCATCGCCCCGAGCCGGCCTTGAGAGGGAACCGGATGGGCGGCAGGGACCCTCTCAGGGCTGCCTGGTCTTCAGGGTCTCGATGCGCTGCCGCGCCACCTGGCGTACATGGTCGTCCTTGTCGTGCTGCACCACCCGCTGCAGCAATTCCGGGTCCGTGCAGGACAGTACGGCCTTCTCGCGCACCTTGGGGTCGGAGCGGGCGATTTTGGGAACGAAGAAATCGCTGAATTTCATGGAAAGCCTCCTTCGGGTTGAGGTTCTCGGATGACCCCTGTGGAAGGGGGAGAGGAACTCGCAGCAGGAGCAGGCTTCGGATCAGCGCGCGGTGCAGACCGCTCACGCGGGTCTGTCGCAGAGACGAGGCGTCGGATCTGTTCGTAAGCGATTACATATCTACTATGGACAACCCGCCGAGTCAACAGTCAATTGTGGAGCATCGGCCGAGGCCGACATGGACTCTTTTCCGGGTGCTTGCGTGCCGGGCGGGGAGGCCGCGGGACCCCGTAAATCCGGAATTTGACATTGCCAACCGGAGGGTTTTAGGGTAATAGAGTCAAAATTTATTGAAACGGTTTTTGCGGAAACTGCATCGGGTTGTGACTCATGCACCGAATCGAATACGGTTGAAACTTTTCATACGCTTAGGGGAGGAGCACTTTTATGTCGAACTCAAGTGGCGCACTCAATCCCGATTTCGACTGGAAACGCTGGCTGTTCATCGGCATCGGCCTCGCACTGTTTTTAGTGGTCTACTACTCCCCCCCCTGGCCCGATGCCGTCGACCCCAACGGCAAGCACTTCGTCCTGAGCCAACAGGCCAAGGGGGCGCTGGCGCTCTTCCTGCTCGCGGGAACCTTCTGGGTGTTCGAAGTGCTGCCGATCGGCGTGACCGGCATCCTGATCGGGGTGATCCAGGCCCTCTTCTTCATCCGCCCGGCGAGCGACGCTTTCAAGGATTTCATGGACCCGTCGGTCCTCTTCATCTTCGGCTCGCTCACCATCGGCATGGTCTTCACCAAGGTCGGCCTCACCAAGCGCCTGGCCTACAAGATGCTGATCATCGTGGGCGAAAGCACCAGCCGGATCTACCTCGGCTGTTTCGTGGTCACGGTCCTGTTGACCCACATCATGGCCCACACCGCGGTCGCAGCCACCATGTACCCGCTCCTGCTCTCGATCTACTCCCTCTACACCACCGACACCAAGCCCACCCGCTTCGGTAAGGGGCTCTTCATCGGCATGGCCTTCGTCGCCGGGGCCGGCAGCATCATCAGCCTGCTGGGCGCGGCGCGCGGCATCGTGGCCCTCGGCTTTTTCAAGCAGATCGCCGGCAAGGAGGTCTCCTTTTTCGAGCTGAGCTATTACATGGCTCCTCTCGGCTGGTTGATGATGTTCCTGCTGTGGTTCCTGATCCGCTTGATTTTCAGACCGGAGCAGAAGAACATCCCCGGGCTGCGGGAGAAGGCCCGGCAGCTCAACGATGAGATGGGGGCCCTCTCCGGCAAGGAAAAGGGGGCGGCCCTGATCGTGTTTTTCAATAAATCGGCCGTACTGCTCGTCGCCACTATCCTCTTCTTCGTCTTCAATATCCTGGATATCAGCGACCTCGAGCTGATCCCCTGGAACATCGTTCTTCTGTTCGCCGGAGCCATGAGCATCGGCTTCTGCCTCTGGCAGACCGGGGCGGCCGAGTGGCTCGCCGTCAACTGGCTCGGTTTTTTCAAAGAGGCGCACTGGTTCGTCTTCGTCATGGCCATGTCCTTCTTCATCCTGGTGATGACCAACTTCATCATGAACGTGGCCGCCATCGCCATCTCGCTCCCGGTGGCGCTGGTGGTGGCGCCCTACCTGGGGGTCGCCCCCGAGGTGATCCTCTTCGCGGCCCTGACCACGGCCGGCATGCCGTTCCTGCTGCTCGTGGGGGCGGCGCCCAATGCCATCGCCTACAACTCCGGGCAGTTCACGAGCGGGGAGTTCTTCGGATCGGGCATCCCCGCCAGCGTGGTGCTGATGGCGGTGCTCGGTCTCTTCATCCTGCTGGTGTGGCCGCTGATGGGAATGCCGGTCTATCTTGGAAGATGACACCGTTGAAAGGATGGGCCATGGAACGCCTGCACGAGCTTCTGCAGGTAACGGCGGAACACCGCCTCACGATCGGGGCCGCCCGCATCGCCATGCCGCATGCGATCATCGACCTCGCCGAGCCGGGGGAGGTCCCGGCCGACCACCTCGTGTGGGGGTTCATCCGCAACAAGGGGCTCTACCCCACGATCGATATTCACCCGTGAGGCGGGGCAAAAGGGCCGCGGGCGCCTATTGCCGCCCAAGGCCCGAGGAACGCGATCATGGACGCGGAACAGCCTACATCGGACCGCCGGCATTCGGCCTACACGGGTCTGCGACTTCGGATCGCGCTGATCGTGATCATGGTGTCGCTCGCGCCGATGGTGCTGGTGAGCGCCACCATCCTCTATCAGTTCAACATCTTTTCGAACGAAATGGTCAACGCCCACCTGGGCGAGCTGGTCCTCAAGCACAAGCAGAACATCGACTACTTTCTCAAACAGCGGCTGAACGACATCAGCCACCTGTTCCGAAGCTTCGATGTGGAGCAGCTCAAGGACAAGGATTTTCTGCAGCAGCGGCTCAAGGTGCTGCAGGAGGAGTACCGCTACGTGTTCGTGGACCTTGGCCTGATCGACCAGAACGGCCGCCAGGTCGCCTACGCCGGACCCTTCGAGTTGGGCCGCGCCGACTACAGCGGGGCGGACTGGTTTAAAAAGGCCATCCAGCGCCACGGGTTCATCAGCGATGTGTTCATGGGCCTGCGGGGGCATCCCCATTTCATCGTCACGGTCAGGCGGCAGTGGCAGGGTGCGGAGTGGCTGCTGCGCGCCACCATCGATTTCGTGGCCTTCAACACCCTCGTGGAAAACCTGGCGGTGGGAAAGACCGGAACCGCCTTCATCCTGAACCGCGAAGGGGAGTTCCAGACCCGGCCGCCGGCGGGCGAACCCAAGCTGACCAAGCAGCAGTACCTCAACCTGTTCAAAAAAGGGGAGGAGGCCCTCGGCGCCCGGCGGCCATCCGACGGCCTTGATCTCGTGGAAGAGGGCGAGGCCCACTTCCTCGAGGGGTATATCGACCGCTATACCCAGCCGAGCTCCATCTTCTCGGTCGAAAAACTGGGAGAGCACGGCGACAAGTTCATCATCGTGGCCGCCTTCCTGAAGAACAACCAGTGGTTGCTGATCTTCCAGCAGGAGGCGGCGGACGCCTTCGCCAAGCTCCAGGAGACCCAGCGGATGGCCGGGTTGATCTCCATCATCGGCGCTCTGGCCATCATCGGCATGGCCTTCATCGTTTCGGGGCGGATGGTCAAACGCATGGCACGGCTCGACTTCGAGAAGGAGATGATGAACCAGCAGGTCATCGAGACCGGCAAGCTCGCCTCGGTGGGAGAGCTTGCAGCCGGCATCGCCCATGAAATCAACAACCCGGTGGCCATCATGGTGGAGGAGGCCGGCTGGATCCAGGACCTGATGGGCGAGGGGCTCGAGCAGGGGGATAACCTTCAGGAGGCCAAGCGGGGGCTCCAGCAGATCGAAACCCAGGGGCGCCGTTGCAAGGAGATCACCCACAAGCTTCTCAGCTTCGCACGCAAGACCGACTCCCGGGTCCAGACCCTGCAGTTGAACGAGCTGGTGACCGAGGTGGCGAGTCTGTTGTCCCAGAAATCCCGCTACGCCAACGTCGAGGTGCAGCTGCGCCTGCAGCCGGATCTGCCCCCGATCCAGGCGTCGGCCACGGAAATGCAGCAGGTGTTGATGAATATCTTCAACAACGCCGTGGACGCCATGGAAAAGAGCGGGGGCACGATCACCGTCGTAAGCCGCAGCGAAGAGCAGTCCATCCGTCTCTCCATTGCGGACACCGGTCCGGGTATCCCGGCCAGCAACCTGGGACGGTTGTTCGACCCGTTTTTCACCACCAAACCCGTCGGCAAGGGAACCGGTCTCGGCCTCTCCATCTGTTACGGGATTATCCACAAGATGGGCGGACAGATCGATGCCGAAAGCCAAGTCGGAAAAGGAACGACCTTTCATATCGTGCTGCCGTTGACCGCAGCGGCGGCCAAGCACTAAGGAGAGCGAACGATGGCGATTGCAAAAATCCTGCTGGTGGACGACGAGGTGCCGTTTGTCGATACCATGATCAAACGGCTGACCAAGCGCGGAATGGAGGTGATCCCGGCCTATAACGGGACCGAGGCGCTGGCCAAGCTCAAGGATCAGGCCCGCATCGAGGTGGTGATCCTGGACGTCAAGATGCCCGGCATGGACGGGATCGAAACCCTGACAGAGATCAAGAAGGCCTATCCGCTGGTGGAGGTCATCATGCTGACCGGCCATGCCACGGTCGAATCCGCCATCGACGGGATGAAGAAGGGGGCCTTCGACTACCTCATGAAACCGAGCGACATCGAAACACTGGTGAGCAAGGTGGCCGAGGCGGCCGCGAAAAAACGCCGCCACGAAGAGAAGATCATCGAGGCCCAGATGCGGGAGATCACCACCCGGCGCACCTGACGGCAGCGTGGCGGAAGCGTGGTCGAAAACGGTGTTCGGTTCAGGAGGACCTTTTGTCGAACGCCTCGCGGATCTTCGCGACCAGGGCCTCCAGCTCGCAGGGCTTCATCAGGTAGTCATAGGCCCCGAGCTGCAAGCCCTGCTCGCAGGCCGCAGCCGACCCATGTCCGGTCAGCATGATGACCTGCAGGCGGGGATCCAGGAGTTTTACGATTTTCAACACCTCGATCCCGTCCATGTCGGCCATCTTGAGATCCAGGATGGCGACATCGAACTCCTGACCCCGCATTTTCTGGATCGCCTCGGTGCCGCTGTAGGCGGCGGTGACCTCGAAGCCGCGCTTGCGCAACCGGTTGGTGAGGACATTGACATAGGCCGTCTCATCATCCACCAGCAGCAGACGGATCCTCCGCCGGGTTGAATCCGCCCCTTCGGCGGCGGCTCCGCATATGGATTCGTTCTCCGCCATGACCCATCCCCTGGATTATTTTTTGACCGGCAGCGTGATCGTGAAGGTGGTCCCCTGCCCCACCTGGCTCTCGACCGTTATCAGCCCCCCGAGCCTGGCAATGATGCCCCAGGATACATAAAGCCCCATGCCGGTCCCCTGGCCGACCCCTTTGGTGGTGAAGAAGGGCTCGAAGACGCGCGTCAGGTGGTCCGGGGAGATGCCGCTGCCGGTGTCCTGCACCGCGATCTTGGCAGCCTCCACCGAAACCTGGAGCGAAACCGTGATCCGCCCGCCGGCAGGGGTGGCCTGGATGGAGTTGGTCAGCAGGTTGAGCAGCACCTGCAGCAGCTGGTAGGGATCGGTCCAGGCGACGGGGTGGGGCGCCCTGCTCTCCAGGTGGATCGCAACCTTCTTCAGAGAGGCTTCCGCCTCGACCAGGGCGATCGCCTCCTCGGCCAATTCCCTGAGCCGGACGTCGGTCATTCCCGCCGGGTCGGCCAGCTCCGCGGTCTGGGTCTTTACGACCTGGAGCAGCTGTTGGGTGATGCGGCGGGCCCGCTGCACGGCCTTGTGAATCCGATCCAGCGCCTTTTCGAAATCGGCCCGGCGCGCCATGCCCTCCATTTCAGGCTTGGCCAGGATCTGCTGCAGCCAGCCGGCCGCATCCTGGATCACCGCCAAGGGGTTGTTGATCTCATGGGCGACCCCCGAGGCCATGGTCCCCAGCGCCGCCAGCCGCTCGGCGACCACCATCTGCTGGGTGATGCGCTCACGGAACTCGGTCTCCTGCTGCGCGGCGCGGAAGCGCCGGATCTTGTTCTGGGCCTGGGTGATCTTGCGCACCAGGTGCTCGATCTCGACCGGCTTGGAGAGATAATCGAAGGCCCCCGCCTTGATTCCCTCCACCCCGTCCTGGGTGTCGGCATGGCCGGTCAGCAGAATCACCTCCGTGGCGGGATGGTCTTCCTTGATCCGTTTCAGCGCTTCGATGCCGTTCAGCCCCGGCATTTTGACGTCCATGACGATCACGTCGACCGGCTGCTCCTGCATCCGCACCAGCGCCGCCTCACCGCTCTCCAGCGCGCCCACCTTGAACCCTCGCCGGCCCAGGCGCTTGACCAGGATCTCGCGAAAGTCCTTCTCATCGTCGACCAGCAGCAGCTCGATGCCATTCACCCGGCGGCCCTGTTCCATAAAACGCCCGAACCTCTTGCGACTAAGGCTTTGATGCTTCCGCGTCGCGAATCCGCTCCATCTGCTCCTGCTTGCGTTGCCGGGCCCGGTTGAGCTTCTCTACCAACTCGCCGAAGTCCGCGGGTTTGAGCAGCAAATCGTAAGCGCCGAGCTTCATGCCTTGAATAGCCGACTCGATCGTCCCGTGGCCGGTCAACATGATCACCTCCACCAGCGGGTGAGCCTGCTTGATCTTCTCGAGCGTCTCGATCCCGTCCATGCCCGGCATCTTGACGTCTAGGATGATGACGTCGACCTCGGTGGCCGCCAGGATTTCCAGGCACTGCTTGCCGCTGGAAGCGGCCAGGACGGTCTCGCCGATCTCCTGGAGCCGCAGGCTGAGCATTTCGACGAAATCCTCCTCGTCATCGACCAGCAAGACGTTGCTCGGGGCTGCAGCCATGGGGCCTCCGTTTGGGTAGAGGTGGCGTCCGGACCCTGCAGGCGATTCCTCCGGCTTAACGCCGATCTATGTCAATTCCCCTTAAAAATCAAACTCGGATATCCGCTCCGCGGCCTGCCGTTCGGATGCTCCGGAGGGCAATTCGATCGTGCTGTCGGCCGCGGTGCGCTCCGCTTCGGTCAGAAGGATGGGGCGATGGAGCCTGCCGTATTGCGCCGAGGGTCCGAACAGGCATTCCGGTCCGAACCAGGTTTCACCGGAGGCGTATCTGAGCTCATAGGCGCCTAACGGCAGGCGGGCGACCAGCGTGGTTCCGCTACGGACAAATCCAACGGCCGCCTCCCGCCGGTCCTCGAAGTCGACGAGCTTTACGAGGTAGTGGTGTTTTCCGGGCGGTGTCCGGATCCGCAGGCTCGCGGCGGCCGCCGGAGAGGCGCTCTTGAGGATTTTCGTCTCCGGCAAGAGCTTCGGCAGCGGCTTGTACCGATCAAACTTATAGCGTCTCACCAGCTGAACGGCAGCACTCGGGGTCTCGAAAACAGCGGCATACATCTCCCGCCGCACGTTTTCGGGTTGCACTTCCATCCATTTCCCCACATCGCCGCTCAAAAAAATGTCCAGCCAGTCCGGGTGTTCCAACGCGACGTGGTGGTGCAGGGCGGCATGTTCGAAAAAACAGCGCGGGAAGCGATCCGTCGGGAGATACCCGAAATCGAGGGAATACTGCCTAAGACACGCTCTCGTGTTCTTACCGGCCGCCCCGTCGGCTTTTTCGACAGCGTAGCCGATCGTTTTCAGCATCCGCTGGAGCCGGACGACCTCCTCCCTGGACACCGTGCGGGTTTTAAAAAGATCGAGGTAAACGGAGTCCTCCGACACAACCACATGAGCGGGAGCTTCGAAAAAGGCGCGCCGGGGCTCCTCGCGCTGCGGGGGCGACTCGCTCACCGGAGCGGCTGCGGCGGATGGATGACGGACGGAGAGCGCCGGCTCGGCGCTCCGGTCGCGATGAAGATAGTAGACATACGCCGCCGCCACGGAACCGCAGGCGATCAGCGCCAGAAAAAGGGGCTTGGCGATCCGGGCCGCCGACCGGCCGAAAGCGCGGGATTGCGTGACCCATGAGCGGGTTGGCTGGCCTTCTTCATCACGGGCGCTCTTCTGGCCCTCTTCAACCGTCTTGCCGCAGTAATTGCAGCGGCCGTTGGAGCCGATCGTCCCGGCGCAGCGGTCGTTTCCGCAAGGGTCTTTCTTTTTGCGGGGCGTCGCCCGCTGCAGCTGCTTCGCGCATGTTGTGCAGGCGGCGTATTCGAGATTGACATCTTTAGGCCGAAAATTCACCTCTCCGCAATGCGCGCAGAAGAGAATTCGATGCGTCTGGTAAAAACTGCGGATGAAGGCATAAGCCGCGTTGAGCTCCTTCATTTTCTCTGCGGCCTGGCGGGTCGCTTGGCTGTTCGCAGGGATCCGGTCCGGGTGCCAGCGTACGGCCAGCTCATGATAGCGCCGCCGGGATCGAGTTTCAACAGCCGAAAGGCCTGGCGGATCTCCATGGGAGCTCACCTGCCGGGGTTGAAACTTCCTGCCGGTAGAGGAAATCGATGCACGCCTCCCTCCCTCTCGCTCCTCACCGCATGCGCGCAGGCGTCCGATCCATCAGCCCCCTGTCCGTCGCGCCTTGCCGACGCGCTCCAGTTCCCGGCCGGAAAACGCATTTTTGATTTATAGCATTTTCACCCCGCAATTTCCAAGGGGAAGAGCGGCCTCCATGGCGACGGCGTAACGGCACGCCTGCGCCCTATCCGCACCGCCGACCGACCCGGCTAAACCGCAAGGGTGTCCGGATTTCGCTTTGACAAGCCGAAACGAATCCCTTATTTCTGGGTGCATGCCGGATCGGCGGCGGCCGCGGCCTCCAACGACACCGACGACTCCGGCCCGAATGCGCACCCATGACGCTGACAAGCCTCATCTCTCTTTCCGCCTTGTGGTGGCTGCTGGCCGGGGGCGACCCGGGGTCGTGGGCGGTGGGAATCCCCGCGATCGCCGCCGCCCTGGTCGTCCGGCGCCGGCTGAACCCCTTTCCCGCTGCACGCGTCTCCCCGGCGGGGATCGTACGTTTTATCGCCTTTTTTTTCCGGGCCTCCCTCGTCGGCGGCGTCGATGTGGTCTGGCGGGCCTTCCATCCCCGCCGGCCGCTCACACCCGGCCTGGTCGACTACACCTTGCGCCTGCGATCCCCCGCCGAGCGCGTCCTGGCGGCCGGGACCGTGAGCCTGCTGCCGGGGTCCTTGTCGGCGGCGCTGGATCATGAACGCCTGGCGGTTCACGCGCTCGACCTCGATCTGCCCGTCACCCGGCAGCTGGAGGAGCTGGAGGCGCGCATCGCCGGGCTAAACCTCTATTCCGCCGACCCCGTTTCGGCCGAGCCTGACGACCATGAATGAGATTTACCACTACCTCGCCTTCCTCCTGCTCGGCTCCATCCTGCTCGGCCTGGTGCGGGTCTTCCGCGGCCCCACACCGGCCGACCGGATTCTGGCCGTCCAGCTGTCCGGCACCGGCGGGGCGGCGATTCTCCTCACCTTGTCCTATGCCCGGGGCATGGAGCAGCTGCTCGACGTGGCCCTGGTGACGGCGCTGCTGGCGGCCGCCGTCCAGATCGCGTTTGTCAAAATTTATGGGTCGATCCCCGGCCCACCGCGGGGAGAGGGCGATGAGTAGCGACTGGGTCGGGGCCGGGGTGGCACTGCTTGCCGTACCCTTCTTCATGGGGGGCAGCATCGGGCTCCTGCGGTTTCCGGATTTCTTCACGCGGCTGCACGCGCTGACCAAGGCGGACAACCTGGGCCTGGGCTTTGTCGTGGTCGCCGGCGTGGTGCAGGCCGACTCGTGGAGCGTGGCCTTCAAGCTCCTGCTGATCTGGGGCCTGGTCCTGGTCTCGAGCGCGACCGCCACCTACCTGATGGCCACATCGGAACTCTCGAAAGGGACCCTCCCGTGGCAACGCAGATGACGCCCGGCGCCTGGGCCTTCGACATCCTGCTGACCCTGGCCTTGGTCTTCACCGCCTGGCGGCTGATCCGGATGCCGGACCTGTTCCGATCCATCATCCTCTTTTTCGTCTTCGGACTGCTGATGTCCGTGGCCTGGGTGCGGATGAACGCCGTGGACGTGGCCCTGGCCGAGGCCACGATCGGCGCGGGCGTCACCGGCGCCCTCTTTCTCACCGCCCTCGCCCGCCTCCGCCGCCGGCCGGATCGTCACCGCCCGCGCCCTGCGCAGAATTCGGCCCTGGATGGGGAACCATGAATCCGGCCGCCGGAGTCGACGCTCACGCCGCCTCACCGGCCCGGCCCTCGGGGCGGGGCTCGCTCTAGTTGTCGCCACCCTGCCGGAAGCGCCCGCGGCGCTGCCGCACCTCGTCCGCGAGGCGCTTGCCCGAAGCGGGGTGGAAAACCCGGTGACGGCGGTCCTGTTGAATTTCAGGGGCTACGACACGTTGCTCGAGGTGGCGGTTCTCCTTCTCGCCGCCGTGGCGGCCCAAGCCCTGAACACGGGTCTCTCCGGCCGGGCGCCGCTCCCGCCGGCCAACCTGTTTCTCACGGCGTTCTTCCGCTTTCTCGCCCCGTTCGCGATCGTGGTCGCCGGCTACCTCCTCTGGGTCGGCAAGCACGCCCCGGGCGGCGCCTTTCAGGCCGGTGCCGTCCTGGCCGCCCTCGGCATCCTGGCGGCCTTGACGACCGGCGCCCACCCCTGCTGGGAATCGCCCCGGCTCGCCCTGGCCCTGGTGGCCGGGCTGCTGGTCTTTTCGGGCGTCGGATTGACCCTGCTGCAGACCGAGGGCCGGTTTCTCAAGTACCCCGCCGCGCATGCCGGAACCCTGATCCTCATCATCGAGGCGGCTGCCGCCGTCTCGATCGCCGCCGCCCTGATCGCACTTTTCAACGCCGGCTCAGGGGGAGACCCCGGCAGCCGTCCCCCCTCCGGACGGCACTGCGCGTCGCATCCGCTCAGGAGCCGGCCATGACGCCCCCCCTTCTCTACGCCCTCGCGGGCGTCGCCCTCTTCAGTATCGGCGTCGGCGGGCTGATCACCGCCGCCCACCTCCTGCGACAGGTCCTGTCCTTCAATGTGGCCGGAAGCGGCGTCTTTCTCTTTCTGGTCGCAATGGCCTACCGGACCCCGGGACCCTTCCCGGACCCTGTGCCTCACGCCATGGTCCTGACCGGAATTGTGGTGGCGGTCAGCGCCACGGCGCTGGCGCTGCTTCTGATCTGCATCCGGCACGAATCGACCGCACGTTCCGCGACAGGCGAAGATGATCGCCCCTGACCCGACAATCGGCGACCCCTGGTGGGTGTGGGTGATCGCGGGGCCCCTGGCGGCGGCCTGTGCCATGGCGGTTTTCCGAAAACTGTCCGCCGCGTTCGGCCTGCTCGCCGGCCTCATCATCGCCGGCCTGGCCGCCCGCCTGATTCTTTTGGTGGCGGAGGCCGGCGCTGTGAAGACGGAGATCGGAGGCTGGGCCGCCCCTCTCGGCATCGAGCTTATGGCCGACGGGCTCAGCGCCGGGATGCTCGGCATTACGGCGCTGGTCGGGATGATCATCAGCATCTACGCGGCCGCCTATTTCCGACCGCACGACGGGGCGGACCCTTCGAACCCGCCTCCGACTCTCTTCTGGCCGTTGTGGATGTTCCTGTGGGCGGCCCTGAATGCGCTCTTTCTATCGGCCGACATTTTCAACATGTACGTCACCCTCGAGCTCATGGGGCTCTCGGCGGTCGCCCTGACGGCGCTCTCCCGGGAACCCGCCGCCGTCTCGGCCGCCCTGCGCTATCTGCTCGTGAGTCTGCTCGGCTCGCTCTCCTACCTGATGGGGGTGGCCCTGCTCTACGGCGCCTTCGGCACCCTCGGCCTGGCCTCCCTGGCTGCGGAACTGACGCCCGCCCCGGCCGCCCTTGCGGCCCTTGCGCTCATGAGCGCCGGGTTGATGATGAAGGCGGCCCTCTTCCCGCTCCATTTCTGGCTGCCGCCGGCCCATGCCGCCGCCCCCGCACCGGTCAGCGCCCTGCTCTCCGCCCTGGTGGTCAAAGCCTCGTTCTACCTCTTGCTGCGTCTCTGGTTCGATGCATTCGGTCCCGCCGCCACGGCCGCAGCGGCCCTAATTCCCGGAGTTCTCGGGGCCGTAGCGGTTCTCTGGGGATCCGTACAGGCACTTTCGGCGCAACGGCTGAAAATGCTCGTCGCCTACTCCACGGTCGCTCAGCTCGGCTATCTCTTTCTCGTTTTCCCGCTGGCCGCCGCGGAAGGCGCCCGCGGAACCGCCTGGTGTGCGGCCATCTACTTCGTGATAGCCCACGCCTGCGCCAAGGCGGCGGTCTTCCTCGCGGCCGGCAACGTGCTCATCGGCTTCGGCCACGACCGAATCGAAGAACTGCGCGGAGCTGTTCAGGATCTGCCCGTCTCCATGTTCGGCTTCGCCGTCGCCGGGGTGAGCCTCATCGGGCTGCCGCCGAGCGGCGGCTTTATCGCCAAATGGTTGTTCGTGACCGCGGCCATCGACGCGGGCCAATGGCCCCTGGCGGCCGTGGTGGTGGCTGGTGGGCTTTTGTCGACGGCCTATATCTTCCGCTTCTTCTCGCGCGCATTCGCCCATGTCACTGAAAAACACTCCTGCTGCCGGGTGCATCCCGCCATGGAGTGGAGCGCCCTCGCACTGGCACTTTGCGCCCTGGCCCTCGGCCTGACGGCCCCTCCCGTAATCGGGCTCTTTCAGGTCGGCCCACCGCTTCTTGAAACCGCCGCGATGGGAGGCCGGCCGTGACGACGTTCGACGCCTTGATGCCGCTGCTGATCCCCCTCACCTCCCTGATTCCGGGAGTCATCATTTTCATGCTGCCTGAAGAGCGACGCACGGTGCGCACCGCGCTCAACCTCGGCGCCGCCGGGGTGAAACTGGGCCTCGTCGCAGTGATGGTGTGGGGGGTGCTGCACGGACACGTCTACGAAACCCGGTTGCCGCTCTTGCCGGGATTCCAGCTCGTGCTCGCCGCCGACGCCCTCTCGGTGCTGCTGGTCGCACTCTCGAGCGTGCTGTGGTTCGTGACCACTCTTTACGCCGTCGCCTACCTCGAGCATGCCCCTCAATCCCGCAGCCGCTTCTTCGGTTTTTTCAGCCTCTGTGTCACCTCCACCATCGGAATCGCCTTGGCCGGCAATCTGATCACTTTTCTGATCTTTTACGAAATGCTGACCCTGACGACCTACCCGCTGGTCGTCCATCGCGGGACCCCCGAAAGCATGCGGGCCGGGAAAATCTACCTGGCCTACACCATCGGCGGCGGCGCACTATTCCTGGCGGCAACGGCCTGGCTGACGGTTCTGGTCGGACCGCTCGATTTCACCCAGGGCGGAATGCTCGGCGGGTATGCAGACCGTTACGCAGGGCAACTTCGGGTTATTTTCTTCATGCTGATCGCGGGACTGGGGGTCAAGGCGGCGCTGGTCCCGCTCCACGGGTGGCTGCCCCAGGCCATGATCGCGCCCGCCCCGGTGAGCGCCCTCCTCCACGCGGTGGCGGTAGTGAAGGCCGGCGCTTTCGGGATCGTACGGGTGGTGTACGATGTCTACGGGATCCGGTTCGCGGCCGAGCTTGGGCTGCTGCAACCCCTGGCGCTCATCGCCGCCGTCACCATCGTCTACGGCTCGGTGATGGCTCTGTTGCAGGACGACCTGAAGAAGCGGCTCGCCTTTTCCACGGTAAGCCAGGTCTCCTATATCGCCCTGGGCGCCGGAATCTTGGGCCCACTCGCCACCCTGGGCGGCATGGTGCACCTGGTTCACCAGGGGCTGATGAAGATCACTCTCTTCTTCTGCGCCGGAAATCTCGCGGAAAGCACGGGGATCCACTCCATCCGACGCATGGCGGGTGTCGGCCGCCGGCTGCCCCTCACCATGGGGGCCTTCACCCTGGCGGCCTTCGGCATGATCGGGGTCCCGCCCATGGCCGGCTTCATCAGCAAGTGGTACATCGGATTGGGCGGAGTGGCCGCGGGCGAGAGCTGGGTGATCGCGGTGCTCGCCGCCAGCACCGCCCTCAATGCGGCCTATTTTCTGCCCATCCTCCACCTCGTCTGGTTCAAGGAGCCGGAGCCCCCGGAGGCGGGTGAGCGGCCGCAGAGGAGGGGAGGGCTCGAGGTGCATTGGATGCTGCTGCTGCCGCCGGTTTTGACCGCCTTGTTGGCCCTCACCTCCGGTCTCCTGGCGGGCGCCTATCTGAGCCCCTTGTGGTGGACCCGCCTGATCGTCGCTCGGGAGTACCAGTTGTGACGCCGACGCCGCCCATCCCGCCGGAGCTCCTCCTGCCCCTGGCGGCGGGGCTGCCGATAGCCTGCGCCCTGGCCTTGGCCGCCCCCGGATGGCGCCGGATGATGAGTTGCGTCATCCCATTCGCGGCCTTGCCTGCCGCAGCGGCCGCAGCGCTCCTGCCCGACGGCAGCCGGGTCGCCTACGACGGGGTCCTTCTCACAATGCAGCTCGGCATGGACCCCACCGGCCGGCTGTTTCTCTTATTCACGAGCCTGCTGTGGCTCGCGTCCGGGCTCTTCGGTGTCGGTTACCTCTCCGCCGATCCGCGGCGCGCGCGATTTTTCTTTTTCTTCGCACTGGCCATGAGCGGGAACCTGGGGCTGATCCTGGCCCAGGAGATGGTCGGCTTCTACCTCTTTTTCGCCCTCATGAGCTTTTCCGCCTACGGCCTGGTGGTGCACACGGGGACGCCCGAGGCGTTGCAGGCGGGCCGGATCTACCTCTGCCTGGTGGTTGTCGGTGAGATTTCGATTTTCGCGGCCATGGCCCTGCTGGCCGCCGCAACCGGCGACCTTGTTTTGATCGGCTCGATTCAAGGCCCCCATGGCGAAACCATCCGATACCTTTTTTTTATCGGCTTCGGCATCAAGGCCGGGGCGCTGCCGCTCCACGTATGGCTGCCGCCCGCCCACTCGACCGCTCCCACCCCGGCGAGCGCAGTTCTGAGCGGAGCCATGATCAAGGCCGGCCTGCTGGGTTGGCTGCGCTTTCTACCGATCGCAGAGACACCAGGTGCTTTTTGGGGCGAGTTCTACATCATTACCGGCCTGGCGGCCGCCTTTTACGCGGTGGCCGTCGGCGCCACCCAGACCCACCCCAAAACCATCCTGGCCTACTCGAGCATCAGCCAAATGGGCCTGATCACGGTCGGCGTCGGGATCGCCGGTTTTGATTCGGCCGCAGCCGCCGCCCGGCCGGCCATCGCCCTCTATGCGATCCATCACGGGTTCGCCAAGGGGGCTCTTTTCCTGGGGGTCGCTATTCTCAGCGCCACATCAAAAGGGAGCCGCGCAGCGGTTATCGCCTGGTCCGGCCTGCTTCTGGCCGCCCTTGCCCTGGCCGGGGCGCCGCTGACAAGCGGCGCGGTGGCCAAGGCGGGCCTGAAGGCCAGTCTGGGTCTCATGCCCGCGGCATGGCAATCCGCGCTTGCACTCCTCCTGCCGCTGGCGGCCGTCGGCACCACTGTGCTGATGGGGCGGCTGCTGTGGGTTCTGCGGCACCAATCCACGGCGGGCCGCCTGCCCGCAGCGATCATGTGGGGGAGCTGGCTTACCCTGACCGCAGCGGTCGCCACCGTGCTTTTCCTCCTGCCGACGGCCGCTGCAGCGCGGGCCGCTGCCCTCGCCGGCGCCTGGGCGGCCCTCTGGCCGGTGGCGATCGGCGGCGGCGTGGCGGCCGGCGCCTGGATGGCCGCATGCAAGGGTCGCTTTTTCAATCTGCCCGTCGTCCCTTCGGGGGATCTCGTCATGCTCTATGTGGCGGGAATCGCGTGGGGGGGAGGGATCGTTGAACGGGTGCGGGCGGTTTGCACCGGCGGTCGCCTGGCGGCCGAGGGGATCGGCCGGCTCCGCCCACCGGCCCTCTTGCGCCTCCAGAAAATAGAATCCCTCCTCACCGGCTGGCACCTTGCCGGCCTCCTGTTCCTGCTCCTGATCTTTGCTATATTTCTGAAGTCCCTCTGGGGTGGGTAAAAAGGCCGCCTTTTTCAGCCGCTAACGGCCCGCCCTTATGCGCCTGCCGGGGGGACCGCAACCAGGGCGGGAGGAGGGTCAGCGAATAAGCGGCTACACCACCATTAGAGCGCCGCTGATGACCGGGCGCAGGAGGTCCATGACGGCGCGGGGGTAGAGCCCCATGGCGACCGAGAGGCAGATCAGGAGAATGAGAGGGATCGACATGCTGAGCGGCGGGTCCTTGATGTGGGCTTTGTCCAGGCCGGCGCCCAGGGGGCCGAAGAAAATTTTCTTGGCGGCGAGAAAGGTGTATCCCACGGTCAATAGGATCGCCGCCACCCCGAGGATCCCGACGGTCAGGGCCAGCGAATCGGTTGCGCCGCGCTCGAAGACCCCGGCAAAGAGGATCCACTCCGCGGCAAAGCTGCTGAAGGGCGGAAACCCCGACAGCATCATCGCCCCGGAGAAAAAGAGCATCGCCGTGATGGGCATTTTTGCTGCAAGGCCGCCCATGTTCTCGATGTTGCGGATGTGGGTGATGTAGACCACGATCCCGGCCGTGGAAAAGAAAATGGTCTTGCCCATGATGTGGCTCAGAAAGAAGAACATCCCGCCTTCGATGCTGACCGCGGTCAGGGCCCCGATGCCGAGCATCGAGTAGGCGATCTGGCTGATGGTCGAGCAGGCGGCCACCCGCTTGATGTCGGTCTGGGCCAGGGTCAAGAACGAGCCGTAGACCATGGTGATCAGCGCGAGCACCATGATGGGCGGGCCGAAGACCTGGAAGTCGTGGAAGAGGGGCAGGATCAGGGCCCGCACGATGATGTAGGCGGCGATGTTGGCGTAGACGGCCAGAAGCCCGGCGATGCAGGTGGGGTGCTCGGCGTGGACCCAGGGCATCCAGACATGGAACGGAAATACGGCCAGCTTGGCGAAGAGCCCGATGAGAAAGATCGCGATGACCCAGAAGGCCATGGGGTTCCCGGCCAGGGCGCTCATGCGGGCGATTTCGAAGCTGCCGAGCTGCGCGTAAACCAGGAGCGAGGCGGCCAGGAAGAAGACCGCTGAAAATATGCCCCAGAGCAAGCACATCATGGCGATGCGCACGCGCTCGATGTAGCCGAAGTAGGCCATCAGGAAATAGAGGGTGATGGTCAGCGATTCGAGGAAGAAATACATCCCGATCAGGTTCGTCGCAAAGGAGACCCCCATGAACCCCATCGGGAAGAAGAGGAACAGGTAATAGAACCGCGTGTAGTAGCTCGCTTCGCGTCGGGCGCCGACCCCCTCGTAGATGATCTCGATCCGATGGTCGATGTAGCGGATGGAAAAGGTCGCCAGCACCAGGCAGAGGACATTGGCGATCAGCCCCACCGCCAGGCTCAATCCGTCGGCCATCAGACCCAGGGTGATGTCGGGCGCGATCAGCAGATAGGTCTCGTGGACCGAACCGGCCCCGTGCCAGATCCGGAGACCGGTCAGCACCAGCAGCACCGTGGTGTAGATGAGACCAGCGACCGCCACCCACCCGGCCCTCTTGCCCAAAGGCTCCCGGAACAGGTAGATCCCCAGAGAGGCCAGGGCCGGGACGAAGACGATCTGCAGGAGGACGTGGCTGCTCATCATACCCACCATAACGCGGCCGCGATCAGGAAGGCGGCCACCGCCAGGACGTAGGCGATGTTGTTGGAGAGATCGGGCGCATCCGCGCGGACGAACTCGATCAAGGCGTTGCCGCCCCGGCCGATCAGCGCGGTCATGCGCAGGTGCACAAGGGCGTCGAGGGCGGCCTCGAAGACCCCGGCGACAAAGCCCGCGAGGCGCAGCGCGCCGCCTACAAAAAACCAGTTGTAGAACCGGTCGATGTACCAGCGCTCCCACAGGAAGCGATGGATCCGCTGAAGCGCCCCGGAGCGGCTGACGACCGCCTCCACGTCCCAGGTGCGGGAGACGTAGAAGCGATAGGCCGGTACGGCACCGGCCAGCACGCAGAACACCGAGAGAAGCGGCACCAGGAGGTGCGGGAAGGCGGCGGCCTTCTCCGCGATGGGCAGAGAGAGGGTTCCCGTCAGGTTGCCGGTGAAGAGATCGTGGAGCTTGTGCTCGGCCGTCAGGCCGACAATTCCGAAAACCGCGGTGCCCAGGGCCAGGGCGCCGCAGGCAAAGGTCTGGCTGGGGTAGCCCTCGCCCAGGTGGGCATGGTGTTTCTCCAGCGACTTGACGTGGCCGCTCGCGCGGCCATGGAAGATCATGCCCATGAAGCGCACCGAGTAAAAAGAGGTGCAGACGACGGCCGCCATGGCCACCGCAAAGAGGATGAAATGCCGGGACTCGAGGCAGGTCAGAAGCACGGCGTCCTTGCTCCAGAACCCGGGCAGGGGCGGCACCCCCATCAGGGAGAGGGCCGCCACCGCCATGAAGATCCAGGTGGTGGGCATGTACTTGCGCAAGGACCCCATCTCGTGCAGGTAGATGGAGTGGGCCGTGTGGATCACCGTACCGGCGCACAGAAAGAGGCAGGCCTTGAACATGGCGTGGCTCACCAGGTGGAAGAGACCCGCGGTGTAGCCGTTGACCAGCAGCCCCTGGTTGAACCCGGAGACCCCCAATGCAAGCATCATGAAGCCGATCTGGCTGACGGTGGAGAAGGCGAGCGCTTTTTTGAGCTCGAGCGCCACCAGCCCCTGACTGGCGGCCAGAAAGGCCGTGATGGCCCCGATCCAAGCCACGATGATGAAAAAGTGCATGGCCTCCGGGACGCCGGCCACCCAGTAGCCGTAGTAGAAAATGGGGATCAGGCGGGCGACGAGGAAAACCCCGCTCTTGACCATGGTGGCCGCATGGATGAGGGCCGAGACCGGGCTGGGGCCGGCCATCGCCTCGGGCAGCCACTCGTGCAGCGGGAACTGCGCCGACTTGCCCACCGGGCCTGCGATCAGAAGCACGCTGACGAGCAGGATCATGCCCGGCACGGCGGCCATGCGGGGGATCCACTCCGACGCCGTGCGGTAGAGGGTCATGATGTCGAAGGTGCCGGAGTAGTAGAACATGATCAGGATGCCGCCCAGCATGAGCATGTCTCCGGCGCCGGTGACGACCAGCGCCTTCAACCCGCAGGCGGATGGGGTGTCCATCTTGTAGGGAGGCGGCCCACCGATCCAGTATTTCTCCTCATCGTGGTGGTGAAACCCGATGAGCCCCCAGCTGCAGACCCCCACGAGCTTCCAGCCGACGAAGGTGAAGACCAGGTTGTTGGCGAGGACGAGCAGGAGCATGCTGCCGATGAAGGCGTTCATGAACATCCAGAAGCGCATCGTCGAGGGCTTGGGCTCCATGTAGCCGAGGCAGTAGACCATGATGAAGAAGCTGATCACGGCCACCACGTTGGCGACGATGACGCTCAAGGGGTCGAGCAGCACCCCGAAGGATACCCGGATCGGGGTCTCCAGCCAGACATAGGCGACTTCCAGCGGAAGCCGTTCCGGGGCGAAGAGCAGCGGCAGCAGGAGGAGGGTGGCGCCGGCGGCCAGAAACGAGAAGAGCACCGCCCCGTACCCCATGACCGTGTAGCCGACCCGGGCGAGGAACGGCGTCACCAGGACCCCGATGAAGGGGAAGATCAGGCAGAGCCATGCGAACTGGATATCCAAGGTGTTTCAGCCTCCCCCCGCACCCCTTGCCTCCCTGAACCCTGTGGGGCGCGGTCCGATGGGATCAAAAGCCGGGCACGGCCCTGGCGATGAACTGGTCTACGAGCTCTCCGTTGTAGACCCCCACGACGACGATCGCCGCCGAGAGAATCAAGGTGGTGAGGAGCATGCTCGGGCTCATCTCGTCCATTTTCATCGTTTCACCGGCTTGCTCCCGGGCCGGATCGCTCTTCGTATAGGGCTTGAAAAAGGAGAAATCGATTACGCGGAAAAAATAGAAGAAGTTCAGGATCGTGCTGATGAGGATGGCCGCCACGAACACCCAGGCGGAGGCCTCGATCGCACCGAAGATCAGGTAGATCTTGCTGAAGAAGCCGCCGGTGGGCGGAATCCCCACCATCGAGAAGACCGCGATCAGGAAGGCGGCCGTGGTGATGGGCATCTTCTTGGGCAGGCCGCGCAGCTGGGAAATGTCGAGGGTGCCCATCTTGTTGAAAATTCCGCCCGCAGCCATGAAGAGCACGGCCTTCATGAGCGCGTGGTTGAGGATGTGCAGCACCGCCCCGATGAAGGCGAGCGGGTTCGCCAGGGTCACCCCCAGCACGATGTAGCCGATGTTGGCCACCGAGGAGTAGGCCAGCATGCGCTTGAGATTGGTCTGGGAGATGGCCAGGATGGAGCCGGCGATGATTCCGATCGCCGCCACCCAGCTGATGGCCGCGATGATCGGTGGGAACCCCGTGATGATCAGCACCCGGATCATCATGTAGACCGCCACCTTGGTCCCGATCGGGGCGATGAGGGCCGTGGCCGGGGAGGAGGCGTTCGTGTAGGCGTCGGGCAGCCAGGTGTGCAGCGGGAAAAGGGCCATTTTGAGGCCGGCCCCCAGGAGGATCAGAACGATGCCGATGACGACCTGGGGCTGCTGATTGACCAGGGGCAACATCCTGGCCATTTCGCCCATGTTCAGGGTGCCGGTGGTCATGAAGAGAAAGGCGAGCCCCATCAAGTAGAAGCAAGCGCCGACGGTGCCGAGCGTCAGGTAGCGGAAGGAAGAGAGCGGGGCGCGATGGTCGCCGATCGCCACCAGGGCATAACTGGCGAGAGCACTGATCTCCAAAAACACATAGAGGTTGAAGAGGTCGCCGGTGACCACCATGCCGGTCAGGCCGGCCAGCAGCAGCATGGCGAGGGAGTAAAACCCGATGCGCTTGCCCATGATCTCCTGGACGGCGATCGGCCCGGAGTAGATCAGGACCAGGGCGCCCACGCCCGTGAGCAGGACGCAGAAAATGGCGGCAAGCGGATCGAAGACGAATTCGATGCCGATCGGGGGCTGCCAGCCGGCCAAGTAGTGCCGCATGGTCCCCGAGGTGAACACCCGCTGCAGCCCGGCGAGGGAACACCCCAGGCTTGCCAGGCAGGCGATCACGGCCAGGGGCTGGGAGGCCCAACGGCGGATCGACCCTGCCAAGGGGACGAAAAGGGCGGCCAGCAGAAAGATGAAGGGAATGAGGAGCGGAAGGTTGCTGTCGCTCATTTCATGAGTTCCAGGAGGGTCGGCTCGTGCAGCGTCTTGTAGCGTTTATGGATCATGATGACCAGGGCGAAGGAGACTCCCAGGGTGACCACGGCCACGACGATGGCGGTGAGCATCAGCGTGTGCGGGAGCGGATTCAGGTAGAGGTCGGGGTTCTCCAGCCCCAGGGCCGGGTCCAGGACCGACACGGTGGCCCCCTCCTTGTAGGCGCTGACGATGAAAAAAAGAATGACCGAGCTCTGGACGATGGACATCCCCATGATCTTTTTAATCAGGTTCTGCTTCATCATCATGCCGTATAGCCCGATGGCGAATACAACGACCAGGAGGATGTAGGCGGAATATCCTTGAAGGAACTCGAACGCCGTCATGGTCAGCTTCCCAGCAGGTTGTCGTAGATGGAGATGATCGTGGACATGACGCAGAGCGTCACGCCCAGCTCGATCATCAGGATGCCGAGGTTGCGCAGCATGGCCGGCTCGAGCCCGGGGATCGGGAGAAAGCCGTAATCGAGGTAGCTGCCCCCGGCCACCATCGCGAAAAGACCGGTGCCGGCGTAAATGAGGGCCCCCACGGCCGCCAGCGGGATGGGCAGCCGGTTGGGCATGACCGCCTGGCTGTCCGCGAGTCCGAGGCTCATCCGCAGCAGGATGATGCTCGCGGCCATCAGCACGCCGCCCTGGAACCCTCCGCCCGGACTGTAGTGGCCGTGGAAGTAGACGTAGAGCCCGACAATCTGGATGAACGGCACCAGGCCCCGGATGCAGACGTGGACGATGGGGCTGACGATGGGCCCCTCCATGTGGCGCCGGAGAACGATATCCCGGGTGACCTCGTTCATGCCGTGCGCCTCCGCAGCAGGTAGAGGCAGGCCACCCCCCCCGCAAACACCACCACCGTCTCCCCCAGGGTGTCGAAGCCGCGGTAGTCGGCCAGGATCACCGTCACCATGTTGGGGGTCTTGGCATCCGGGTAGGAGTTCTGGATGTAGTAGGCGCCGGCCACCGGTCCTTTGAGGACATTTTCAACCCGGTTGGCGGGCGAATGAGGGTCCCCCTTCGGCGGCAGGTGGACCACCGCCACCATCATCACGGCCGAAAAGGCCGCCAGGGCAAGAATCCGGATCGCTTTCAATCGGCACTCTTCCTTGAGGTGAGAAGTATCGCCAGGATGTTGATGACACCGACCGCCCCGGCCCCCACCACGGCCTCGGTGAAGGCCACGTCGATGGCCCCGAGCTTCACCATGATGGAGGCGCTCATGAAGCTGAAGATGCTGAGCGTGACCACGGCCGCCAGGAGGTTGCGGAGCCCCAAGGCCACCAGGGCGGCTACGATCAACACCGTAAAGAGAATGATCTCAATCAGCCACGGCAGCATCGGTTTTTTCCTTGGGCGCCTCAGGTCTTGACCAGAACCGGAACCCGGCGATGAACGCCCGGCGCATCAGAAAGTGGGTGGCCACGGGGCTGGTCATCAGGACGAAGCAGATGACCACCACGAGCTTGAGGCTGTTCAGATTCAGCCCCTCGTGGACCATCATGCCCACGAGCAGGAGCACGATGCCGAGGGTGTCCACCTTGCCGGCCGCGTGGCAGCGCGTGTAGAAATCCGGCAGGGTGTTGATGCCGATGCTGCCGATGAGCATGAAGACGACCCCGCCGAGCATGAGGAGCACGGCGATGATCTCCTGGACCAGCACGATCAGTTCCAAGCTCAGAACCCCTT
>JALOOS010000015.1 GCA_025454275.1 Desulfobacterales bacterium
GCTATTCCTTCCACCGGTCGATGTCGATGATGCCCACCTTGGCGGCGTAGCGGATGAGTTCGAAGTGGGTGTGGAGCCCCAGCTTGCGCATGATGCTGGTGCGATGGTTTTCGACGGTCTTGGGGCTGATGCAGAGCCGATCGCCGATGGCCTTGAGCGCCTGCCCCTCGGCCAGGAGTGCCAGGATCTCCTGTTCGCGCGCCGTGAGGGCTTCATAGCCGGGGTCCCGGAGCTGGCGCTGATCGGAGGCGATGCCCGCCAGCTTTTGGACCACCGTCTGGGCGACCGCCGAGTCCATGAAGTACTCGCCTTTCAGCACGAGGTCGATGGCCTGGAGCAGCCGCTCGGGGGCCGACTCCTTGGTGACGAAACCGGTGGCGCCGGCCCGGAAGGCGTTCACGATGTAATCAACCTTGGAGTGCATGCTGACGATCATGACCCGTGTGCGCGGCAGGCTCTTGCGCAGCTGTTGGGTCAGATCGATCCCGTTCTGATCCGGCAGGGAAATGTCCACCAGGACCAGGTGCGGCTTCAGCGTGCGGGCCGTCTCCAGGGCTTCATCGCCCCGGGCCGCCTCCCCAACCACCTCGTAGGAGGGGTTGCGGCAGATGATCGCCTTCAGCCCTTCGCGGAAAAGCGCGTGATCATCAACGATGACGATGGTTTTTTTACCGGCCATGGAGTCACCCCCCGTGGGGAAGCTTGATGAGAATCCGGGTTCCCTGTCCCGGGCTCGATGAGACGATCATGACCCCGCCGAGCAGCTCCGTCCGCTCCTGGAGGCTGCGCAGCCCCATCCTCTTTTCGGAGTCGATTTCCCGCGATCGCCGTTCGAGGTCGAATCCCCGGCCGTTGTCCTCGATCCGCAGGATGATGTTGGGATGCGCGGCGGTCAGCTTGACGACCGCTTCGGCCGCGCCGGCATGCCGGTGGATGTTGTTCAACCCCTCCTGGATCATGCGGTAGAGATTGATCTGGGTGTCGACGTCGAGCTTGAGCTTCTCGACGCCCACGGCCCGATAGTCCACCCGGATCTTCGTTTTGGCGGAAAACTCCTCGCACACCGCGGCCACGGCCGAGACGATCCCCATCTCATCGAGCCCCGGCGGTCGCAGGTCGTAGGCCAGGTCGCGAACCGTGCGGATCGTCCGGTGGACCAGGCCGGAGAGCTTTGTCGCCCGGGCGCGGATCTCAGGTGCCGGGGGAGGCTGGTGGTCGAACAGGGTTTCGAGCGAGATCTTGATCGTGGAGAGGTCCTGGCTGATCCGGTCGTGCAGCTCGCGGGAGATCATGCAGCGTTCGTCTTCCTGGGTTTGCATGAGCTTGCGGGTCAGGGTGCGGATCTGGATCTCGGCGCGCTGGCGCTCGCGCAGGTGGTCGATCCAGCTGTCTAGCCGCACCGCGGCGGGATCCGCGTCCAGGAGCTCTCCGGGCGGCAGGTGGTAAAAGTTGTCGAAGAGCTCGGCTCCGACGGCGGCGAGGGGGTGGATTTCGAGGATCTCGAGCAGCACTTGCGGCGGGAAACGGCGCCGGTCGTACTGGCAAAGGGCCAGGCAGCGGCTGGCCGGCAGAAAACCGTTGAGCCGGGATTCGTAGTCGATCAGCCGTTCGGCGCCCATGGGCTGCCTGAGCGCCCAGCTCATCTCGGCGGCGACCCGCAGTCCATCGAAGCCCGCCGCAAGGGCTGCGCGGGTCTCCGCCGAGAGCCGCGCGATCATGGCCTCCGGGTCGAAGTCACCCCCGGAGGGCCATCCGTCCCTGCTTTCCAGGATCCGGATCTGTCCGCTCATCACGTACGGGGCCGCCTGGACCCCGTCCGCGCTGAGGTAGCCCAGGATCTGCTCGGCGCCGTGGGAATCGGCCAGATAGAGAAGCTTTTCATAGCGCTCGAGCGCATGGCGCATGAAGGGGGCGACGAGCGACCGGTGCTCCTCGGGGGAGCCGAATAGACCGCAGATGTGGGAGCCGGGCCGGAGCGCCCAGAGCCGTTTTTCCACTTCGGTCTGTTTCAGCGGGGCTGCCATGCGGGTACGATCCCGGGCTTCGCCCGGCCGCACACCTCCGGTGCCGGATGGGGCGGCCGAAGGCGGGGGGCATCCGTTGTCGCACCGGCGGCACGCTTCAGGAGGGGAGCCGCGTTCGGCGCGTGAACTCTGCGAGAATCTCCTCCACGACCGTCGCCAGATGGCGGCCGAGGGCTTCCGTTTCCTCACGGGAGATAGGGGGGACCGTCGCGGAGAGGCGCTCGACCGCCTCCTCGTCGATGTCGGTCATCTTGTTGACGAGATAGGCATCGATCTCGCTCCCTTCGAGCCGCATGCCGCAGGCGCCGACGGCCCCCAGAAACTCGCCGTTCAGCCGGATCGGGACGACCAGCTTGATCATGCCGGCATCGCACTCCTCGATCACAGGTGCTCCTGCCCGCATGGCCTGGGCGGCGATGTTCATGTGGGCCGGGGCGCAGATGAAGCTCTGGCCCTTGTCGGTCTCCTTGATGGCCGGGCAGAGGCGGTTGGCCCAGTTTTTCACCGGCGTGATGCGATAGCCCTTGGGGTCGAACACATTGGCGTCCAGGCCGGTGCGGGCATGGATCTCCTGCTCGAGCTCGATCCACCGTTCCAGGGGGGCGATATGCGTGAGTTCCATGGAGCATTCTTTCACACGAGTTGACGCCGAAGTCAACGGCCACCCGCCGCGCGGGCGGCGTGTAGTCCGGCCGCAGGTTGAAAGGACAAACACACACCAAGGCGTCGTCCGCAGCTCGTGGCGGCGCGGGCAGGGGCCGCGGCGCGAAAACAGGTAGCCGACGAAAAGGGCTCAACGCTCGCTGTTTCTTCTTTGAAACCAGGCCGTGAGCCGACGCAGGCCCTCGGCCGTCGACACCGCCGGGGTGTAGCCGAGGTCCCGGCGGGCGGCGCTGATGTCGAACCAGTGGGCGCGGGCCAGGGCATCGGCCACGAAGCGGGTCATCGGAGGCTCGCCCGGCAGCCGCAGGCTGCGGTAAAGTCCTTCGCAGGCCCATCCCAGGAAACGGGCCGTGCGGTGGGAGATGTGCCCCTTCACCGGGCCCCGCCCGGCGGCGGCCAGGATGGCGTCGATCATCTCCCAGGCCGGGATCGGTTCGCCCTGGCTGATGAAATAGATCCGGCCCGAGAGAGCGGGGTCCTCCCGTAGGCGGTCGGCCGCAAGGAGATGGGCCGCCGCCGCGTTGTCGATGTAGGTCGTGTCGACCAAATTTGTCCCGTCCCCGATCCGTTTGAGGCGCCGCGCGCGGGCCAGGATGCGCGGCACGAAATGCGGGTCCCCGGGCCCCCAGACCTGGTGGGGCCTCAACACGACGGCGGCAAGGCCCGCGGCGGCGGCAGCGGTCACCCGCTGCTCCGCCGCCGCCTTGGTGGCGGCGTAGTGGGACTCCCAGCGCGCGGGGTAGGGGGCGGACTCGTCAACGCCCTCCATGTCGCGGCCGTCGAAGATAACGCTGGGGGTGCTCGTGTGGATCAGCCGCTTGACCCCTTGGGTCCGGCAGGCGGCGATCACGTTTTCCGTGCCGGTCACATTGGTCGCCCGGTAATCCGCCGGTGGCCCCCAGGGCGGGGGCTTGGCGGCGGTATGAAATACCACATCCACCCCTTCGCAGGCCCGTGCCAGGGCGGGCGCATCCGTAATGTCCCCCCGCCGGTGGGCCACGCCGTGCCGGGCCAGCTCCGGGTGCATGCCGCGTGAAAAACTGCTCACCCGGTCGCCGCGGGCGGCAAGCAGGCGCGCAACGGCCGATCCCAGGAAGCCGCCCCCACCGGTCACGAGGACGGTTTCAGGTGTCGGTCTGCACATCGGGGGGCTCCGTTCGGCGCAGGCGGCGCAGGTCGGCCGGGCGGACTTTTTTGCGGGACCAGTCCGCCAGCTGCTCGCGGAAGATCTTGGCGTTGTGGCGGATGTCGACCGGAAAGGAGGGGTGGAAGAGGACGACGCGGATGGCGGCGGTGATCGCGTGCGCCTGCCCCAGTTCGAGCAGCTCCGCCTTTATCTTGCGGCGGTTGCGGCGCGGTTGCCCGGCCTCGAGCTCGATGCAGATCACCGGCACCTGGCGCGGCGGAGGGCCGATCCCGACGAGCGCGCTGCGGGCCACTGCCGGGTGGCGGTTGAAGATGCTCTCGCAGGGGATGGTGTAGAGGGTTCCGTCCGGTGTGATCACCCGGTGGCTCTTGCGCCCGCAGAACCAGACCCGGCCCTTGCGGTCCATCCAGCCCAGATCGCCCATGCGGTGCCAGACCTCCGTGCCGTCCGGAATCTTCGCCAGGGCATCGGCCTGGGGGTTTTCGAAGTACTGCCGGCTGACCAGCCCGCCTTTCACGGCGATCTCACCGATCTCCCCCTGGGGCAGCAGAAGCTCCGGGGACCAGCAGCGGATCGGTTCGTCGCTGACGGCGATGATGGCCAGGGGGAGCGCGTTGATCGGACGGCCGACGCAAATGCCGTACCCCTGGTCGGTCAAGGCCCGGGTCTCGGCGAGGATCTCGCTTCCCAGGATCGAGGCGACCGGCACCGCCTCCGTGGCGCCGTAGGGGGTGTGAAGCTCCGCACCTTCCGCCAGCAGCCCGCAGAACGCCTCGACCGTGCGCGGCGGAACCGGTGCCCCGGCGCAGATGACCCGCTTGAGGGTGGGCAGCCGCACTCCCTTGGCCTTGCCGTGGGCCGCGAGGCGTTGCAGCAGGGCCGGGGAGGCGAACATGTTGGTGACCCCCTGGTTCTCGATCTCCGCGATGATCCGCTCCGGGTTGGCCCGGGCGGGCCGGGTGGGGTCCATGCGCGGGATCACCGCGGTGACTCCCAACGCGGGGTAGAAAAGGGCGAAGAGCGGAAAGGTGGAGAGGTCGATCTCTCCCTCCTCGAGATCGAGATGGCTGCGGATCTGTTTCAGCTGGGCGTCGAAATTGCCGTGGGTGTAAACGGCGCCTTTGGCCGGTCCGGTGCTGCCGGTGGTGAAGAGGATGGCGGCCGGCTCATCGGCCCGGGTGCGCGCGCGCTCGAAGGGCGGGAGATTCCGGGCGAGCATCCCCCTCAGGGTCGGCCCGCCCCAGAACCAGCGCCGGCCTACCGTCGCCCGGGTACGGATGCTCCGGAAGTACTTGCGGAACACCACCCGGGCCGCATGGGCGAGGGGGATTCCGATAAAGGCCTGGGGCCGTGTCGAGCGATAGCAGGCCAGCATGCGGCGGATCCCCATGCCCGGATCGACGACCACCGGGACCGCTCCCAGTTTGAAAAGGGCGAAAATGATGCCGAAGAACTCGATGCCCGGCCTTACCATCAGGATGGTGCGTGTGCCGCGGGAGATGCCCGTTTCGCCCAGTCCGTGGGCGATGAGGTCGGATTCACGGTCCAGCTGGCTGAAGGTCAGGTGGGCGTAGGTGACCCGGCCGTAGCCATCGCGGCCGGCCGGGCACACGACGGCGCGGCGGGCGGGCAGGGCGTCGGCGGCGCGGACCAGGTAGTCGGCCGCGTTGACGAACTCGGTGTCGGGAGAGGTCGCATCGTCCATGGTGCTTGTCGCTGGGCCGCTGCCGGATGGCGTCCCCGCGCTTGTCACACCTACAACAATCTGCGGCTGTTTTCAATCATGAGAGGGGGTGGCGGTCCAGGAAGTCGAGCACGAGGGGGATGATATTCTCCGGCACGTCTTCGAGCACGTAGTGGCCGGCCTCCGGGAACAAGTGGGCCTCGGCCCGGGGAAAGCGCCGCCGCCACTCCCTGAAGTAGTCCCCGTCGAAGACGAAATCCCTCCCCCCCCAGCAGATCAGCATGGGGTTTGCGGTGAGTGCGTGCAGCCCTTCGTCCACCCGGCGCAGGATGGGAAAGCTCGGATCGTTATCGGTCAAGGGGATATCCTGAACGAATTTGAGGGTTGCCAGGCGACCGGCACGGGTCCCGGTCGGGGCAAGCAGCCCCCGGCGCACCTCCGGGGCGAGGCCCTTGTGCGAGGCTGTCAGAGCCGCTCCGCGCGCGAACAGGTTGAGCCGGAGAACGGCCGGGGCAAAGATGGCGGGTGCTGCCCGGATCAGGGCCAGCATCCAGGGCAGCCGCTTTCCGGCCGGCATGCTGAAAGCGGCCGTGTTCAATATCACCAGGCGGCCGATGCGCTCCGGGTGACGCAGGGCATAGGCGGCGCCGATCATCCCGCCCCAGTCGTGCAGGACGAGGGTGAGATGGGCCGTCGCTCCGATCCGCTCCAGCAGCCGGTCGATGTCGGAGACGCGGTTTTCCAGACGATAGGGGTAGTGCGCCGCAGCGGGGGTGTCGGAGAGCCCGCAGCCGATGTGGTCGGGCGCAATCGCGCGCCGCTTCCGGGAGACGGCTGCGATCAGCCTTCGATAGTAGAAGGACCAGGTCGGGTTCCCGTGCAGCATGACGACCGGCTCGCCGGCCCCTTCGTCCACGTAGTGCATGCGGTGGCCGTCAACCTCCGCGAACCGGGAGCGGAAGGGATAGAGGTGTCGGAGCGGGTCTATGTCGAACATCACCATTCCACGCCGAGCATCAGGCAGTTCAGTCCGCTGCCGATGCCGAGCAGGCCGACCGAGTCGCCCGGGTTGAGAAAACCGCGCTCCGCGGCGATGGCGGCGGTGATCGGCAGCGACACGGTGCCGGTGTTGCCCAGATGGCGGAAGGTGGTGAAGTCGCGCTCCGGGGGGATGGCGATCGAATCGAGGATGGTGCGCTGGTGCGCGGCGCCCACCTGGTGGCAGATGATCTTGTCGGGCTTGTCCGGCCCAAGCGCGAGGGTGCGGCGGAAGTCCTGGAAGGTGGTGGCCCCCAGGGCCACCCCGTGCTGCAGCACCTGGGCCGAGTCGGTCTCGGCCATGTGGGCGGTGCCGGCCGGGATCCCCGTGTCCGGACCCCAGGTGCAGAGGCGGTGGTGTTCGGGAGCGCTCCGGGCAACGCCGCCGGCCATCCGGTGCCCGGCGGGCGCCAGGCCGCTTGCGCTCAGAAGGACCGCAGCGGCTCCGGAGCCTCCGGTCAGAGTGGCGATCGTCTTGCGCAGGGTCTCCATGTTCTTTTCCCGCAACAGCCGTGCGATGGTGAGGTCGACGATCTCCCGGGCCGATTCGCACGCCACCACCAACCCGGCCTGGATCTGGCCGAGTTCGATGGCATTGGCGACCTGGACCATCCCGTTCAATACCCCTAAACAGGCGTTGGTGACGTCGTAGACCTGGCACTGCGATGGCAGGCGGAGCCGGTCGGCAACGGCGCAGGCGGTCGCCGGTTCGAGGTTCTCGCGGCAGACGGCGCCGTAGATCAGCATCCCGATGCGCTCCGCGGGGATGCCTCCGTTCTCGATCGCTTTCCGGCCGGCGCGGGCGGCCTCGGTGGGGAGCGACACCCCGGGGTCCCAATAGCGCCGCTCACGGATGCCCGTGATGGCTTCGAGCTGGCCCCGCTGGAGGTGCAGTGCGTCGTAGAGCGGTTCCAGCCGCCGCTCCAGATCCTCGGAGGCAACGACGTGCGGCGGCAGCTCATAACCGAAAGCGGCGATGGATACGCGGGTGTAGTTCATGGTCAATGCGCCAGGTTCATATGCAGCCGGTCCGGCTCTGTCAACTGCTTTGTAAGTTGTTTAGTGATCAGTGATTGGTGTTCAGTGCTTGGTGTTTGGTTGTTGGTGTTTAGTGTTTGGTGGTGGTATTCTGTCTTCCTATTTTCACTCGTTACTCGTTACTTCCTTCTCATTCTCCCTCGGCCCCGATCCATCATCCTGTATCTCGTGTCCCGTATCCCGCATCCATCCCCCCCTCGGACCCTTGGCCCCTTGGACCCTTCTTTTCATTCGTCACTCCCTTCCCCCGGCACGAGCGCGACCCCGAACTCCTCCATGCGGTAGATGCACAGGCCGTCCACGCTGAGGCTGCCGGAGGCAAAGATGGCCGGGTGGGGGGCCTCCACCACGCCGGTGATCGCCGCCTCGACCGTTACCGTGCGGTTACCGGGCAGGATCTGCCCGCGGTAAGTCCAGCGGTGGGACCTCCCGGTCGCCGGCGCAAAGCGGTGCGAATCGGAAAACTGCGGCCAGCGCTCCCGCGCGGCGAACTTGAGCAGTTGGAGGAAGCTCTCGATCCCGAGAGACCCCGGGCAGACGGGGTCCTGGAAAAAATGGGCCTTGAAGAACCACTCCTCCGGGTCGACCGCCTTCGTGCCGCGCACCACCCCGAGGCCTGCCGGGCCGCCATCGGGGAGAAAAAGATCGATACGGTCGATCATTCGCAGGGCGTTGGCCGGCAAGGCAAGGCCGCGGGCATCTCCGCCGTCAGGGTCCCCGGGCTGAAGCGGGGCCTCGTCGCTGAAGCGCACCCCGGTGCTTGTTCCGGGCGGCCCTACAGCAGGTGCGGCGCTGCCGCGAATGCCCTCCTGGCGCTCCAGGGCGGCGGGCGTGAAAAACCCGAAATAGGTCTTTCCCGCATAGATCCGGCCCTCGCGGCCGGAGATGTCAAAATCGAAATGTTCGATGATCATGTCCCGCACTTCGGAGACCTGCCTCAGGCGGGTGCGCATGGAGAGCGTGCCGGCCTCGGGCCCCACTGCGCGATGAAGAGTCGCCTCGCCGCCGAGGTTGCGGAAGTGAAGCGGCTTGTCGCTTTTGAGAGCCGAGCCCATGTAGGCTGCAAGCCAGCCGCAGGGCTGCAGGGCCGCCTCCAGCAGGACGCAGTAGGGTACCGTGCGGTTGCGTTCGGCCCGGATGAACCAGGCATCGGGGTCGATGTCCACTTCGGCCGTGACCCAGCCTCCCGGCCGGACCTCCCAGGGGGGCGGCTGGACCGAGGTGATGCGGTCAATGAAAAGGTAGGGCGGAGAGGGCAGCCGCGCGATGAAGCGGCCCGCGTCGAACGGCCGGTAGGGCTCGCCGAAGGCGCGCGAGGGACGCCCGCGGGCGAACTCGAGAAAATGGGCGCGCGGGTAGAGAACCGACCCGGGCGCCGAGCGCGGCGGCGGGGATGCCGGCCGCGGCCGCCGGCGCCAGCAGGTGTCGATCTCGGCGCGTGCAGCCCCGGCCAGCCGGAGCGACATGCCGGTGAAGCGCACGATGTGGCGGCCGTCGGCGAACATGTCGGCGTCGGCGACGGCAAAGGGCTCGGGTCCGTAGCCGAGCTCCTTCACCTCCACCTGGTAGACCACGCGCCGGGTGCGGGGGGTTACCGGCCCGCGGCACTTGAGGGCGGCGCGGCGGCCCGGAATCGGTTCGTAGCGGGCCTCGGGGCGGTCGGTCACCCACCCCAGCCGCTGAACGAAGACCCTCAGGGCGTGGGCGCAGCACTCGTACATGAGGGTGCCGGGCATCACCATGTCGTCCACGAAGTGGCAGGTGAGAAACCAGGCCGCGGGGTCGATGTCGGCCTCGGCCCGGATCCGCCCCAACCCGTAACGGCCTCCGGCAGGGTCGAATTCGAGGATGCGGTCGATCAGCTTCATGCGGCCGCCCGGAAGCCGCAGGGGCTCGGGGAGTTGAACCCCGGCAAACGCCTCTCCGAAACAGGCCCCGGCATCTCCCCGGCGCAGCGCCTCCAGGGCCTCGTCATCATAAGTCCCCGGCGCCAGGGGCACCGGGTCGCTCCAGTCGGGCGGTCTCTTCCCGGCCTCGGGCCGGCGCTCCTCCTCCGTCAGGAGGATCCCTCCCGAGCGGTCGACCTCCTCGGGCGTGAAGAACCCCGCACAGCCGTCGGTCATGGTGATGAGAGGGGCCCCGTCGATCGTGCCCCGGAAGTGAAACAGGAAAAGGTAGGTTTCCCCCTGGCGCAGGAACTTTTCGATTTCGATGTCGTAGCGGATGGTCTCCCCGGGCCGGGGGAGATCGCGGTGAAACTCGACCGTGGCGTCGAGCAGCCGGTAGGTGCGACGGCCGCGCACCACCTTGTCGATCCCAAGATAGGCGCACAGGAAGAGGTCGGCTTGACCGGCTTCAACCGAGATGCAGACCGGTGCGCGTCCTGCGTCCAGGTACCAGGCCCCTGGCAGGACGTCGTGCTCGGTGACCACCCGGCCGGGCCCCAGCATTCCCTTGGCTCCGTGGATCTCGAGGATCCGGTCTACCAGCATCAACGGTTCGTCCGGCAGCCGCACCCGGGCCGCAAAGGAGTCCGCTTCGGCAAATTCCGCTCCCAGCACCCGGGCCGCCGAACCGCGGGCGAACTCGAGGCATTGGCCGCGGTCGAAGACCGGGCGGGGGCGAGGGGCGGGAGGCGGCGGCCCGGCGCGGTTTTCTTCCTTGACCGTTGCGCGAAGACCGGCTTGCACCTCCAGGGCCTCGGCCAATCGGCGCGTCGCCTTGCTCGCGAAATCAAGGTAGGTCCGGTGCGCCCGCGCGGTGGCCTCGGTCACCTCGGCCAGCCCGCTGATCAGCCCGGTTGCGGACGGCGCCGCCGCAACCGGCCGGGTAGGGGCTGCCGGAGGATCGGCGGCGGGCTGGGGCGGCGGGGGGATGATCAGCGGTCTTCCGCCCACGGGAATGCGGATCGGGGCGGCCTGGAGCGGCGGCGGCTGCGTCCGTGCCGCGCGGGGCTCCGGCGAGTCGGGCGCAGCCGGGCCGTCCGCCAGCACGACGTGCATGCAGTTGCCGTCGTCGGTCAGGCAGGCGGTCAATGCAAGGCGCGGGGAGGCGATGGTGCCCGCGGCCATGCGCCGCGGCGGCGGCCGGCGCTCGCCGACGGGGTCGCCCTCCGGCCCCCTCGCCGGCACCAGCCCCTGCTGCAGGCAGAGGGCGGCCTTGAGAACGGAAACAAGACCGGCCGCGGCGCCGGTGTGGCCGCAGATCGTTTTCGCTGATTCGGGCCGCGGCCCCCCGGCCCTGTCGCCCAACCAACGGGTGAGCGTCTCCTGCTCGAGTGCGTCCTCGGCCGGGATGCCGCTGCCGTGGGCCTCGATCAGTCCGACCTGCGCCGGGTCGATCCCGGCCTCACCCACTGCCTGCGACAGGGACCGCCGATAGGCCTCCGGGCTCGGGTGGTCGGCGCCGATACCCCCGCCGCCCGCCGCGCCGATCCCGCGCACCACGGCGACCACCCGGTCGCCCTCTGCCAGCGCCCGGTCCAGGCGCTTGAGCACCAGAGCCACCGCCCCCTCGCCCGGGAGCGTGCCGTCGGCTTCGGGATCGAAGGGGGCTATCCGCCCGGTGGGAGAAAACGGCCGCAACGTCTGACTCAGGCCGATCGCGCGCAGGTCGCAGCAGAGATCCACCGCCCCGACGAGCGCGGCGTCCACTTCATCGGCCTGAAGCGCGCGGACCGCAATCGCGAGGGCCTGCAGACCGGAGGCGGCACCGGCCGAGACCGTAAAGCTCGGCCCGCCGAAACGGAACTCGCGCGCCACGCGGCTGGCCACCATGCTGCCCAGGGCCCCCAGCACCCGGCTGGCGGTGAGGGGCGGGCTGCAGGCGTCCTGAGCCTCTGCGAGCCACTGGCGGGTCCGAGAGGAGCCGGTCCCTTGCCGCTCGGCAAAGCGCCGGCGCAGCAGCCAGCGCAGATGGAAGTTGGTCGCTTCGAAGTCGAAATCGATCCCGATCACCGCCCCCGACCGCAGCCGCTCGCGCCGCAGATCGGTTTTCGCGTCGCTGAGGGCTTCGGCCGCGACGTTCAACATCAACAGATGCTGAGGGAGGATCTCCGGGATCTCCCGGGGTGGAATCCGGAACCGGCCGGGGATCAGGTCGAAGCCCTCCATGAATCCGCCCGGTAAGCCGGCAAGCGGCGGCAGGATGTTCTCGCACCCCTTCCAGCGGCCGTAGGGCCGGGCCGCGATCACGGATGCCGCGCCGAGCAGGGCGGTGTTGAATTCGTCGAGCGAGGCGGCCCTGCCGAGGCAGGCGGCCATGCCCACGATGGCGATCGGGGCCGGGTGCGGGGCGGGGCCGGCCGGGGGGCGGGCGGTGGCCGGAGCCGGGCCGGCGGCAGGGCGGGGTCGAGCGCCGGTTCGACTCTCAACCCACTCCTCGAGCAGGAGATGGGCGTTGATCCCGCCGAAGCCGAAGGCGCTGACTGCGGCCAGGCGGGGGGTATCCGGGGTCCGCCGCCTCCAGGGTTCCGGTGCGGCGGGGATCCGGAAAGGGCCGCCGTTCAGCGGGCTTCTCTCCGGCGATGCGCTGAAATTCAGGGTCGGGGGCAGGGCGGCGTGCCGGAAGGCGAGAAGAACGCGGATGGCGGCGGCTGCGCCGGCCGCGGTCAACAGGTGCCCGATCATCGACTTGACCGAGCCGATGGCGCACTGCCCCGGCTCCCATCCATGCTCCCCCCAGAGCTGCCTCAGGCTCTCCAGTTCGACGGCGTCGCCCACCGGGGTTCCGGCACCGTGGCATTCGATGTAGTCCACCGCCTGGGGTGAAAGGCCCGCCGCCGCATAGGCCGCCCGCATGGCGCGCAGCTGACCCTCGCTGTCGGGTGCGAGCAGATTGCCGCGCAGATCGTTGGAGAGGCCGAAACCGCGGACAAGCCCGAGGATGGGGTCTCCGTCCGCGCGGGCGTCCGCCAGGCGTTTCAAGACCAGGATCCCCGCGCCTTCGCCCACGATCAGGCCGTCGGCACTGCGGTCGAAGGGAGCGCAGCGGCCGCTCGGCGAGAGCGCCCGCAGCTGGCTGAACCCTACCTGGGTGAAGAG
>JALOOS010000200.1 GCA_025454275.1 Desulfobacterales bacterium
ATCGGCGGCATGGGTGAATTGATAGGGCGAGCAGATGTCCCCGGCCGCGTAGATGTCGGGTTGAGTGGTTTGGAGCTGATCGTTGACCTGGATGCCCTTCTTGGAATAGGCCACCCCGGCGGCCTCCAGCCCCAGCCCCTCCACGTTCGGGGAGCGCCCGGCGGCGACCAGGAGCGTGTCCACGACCTCGTCGTATTTTTTCGAGTGGGATTCCACCGAAAGGCGCACCCGCCCCCCATCCGCCTTGGACAGCATCAGCTCCTGGCCGCAGCAAAGGAGCCTGACACCGTCTTTGAGCAGGGACCCCAGGACGATCCCGGAGGCATCGGCCTCCTCGCGCGGCAGGATGCCGTGGGTGGCCTCGACCAGGAACACTTCGGAACCGAAGCGGGCGAAGCTCTGGGCCATCTCGCAACCGATAGGCCCGGCGCCGATCACGGCCAGCCGCTTCGGCAGCTCCGTCAAAGAGAAGAGGGTCTCGTTGGTCAGGTACGCCACCTCGTCCAACCCCGGGATGGGCGGGGCCGAGGCCCTGGCGCCGGTGGCGATGACGGCTTTCTTGAATCGGAGCGTCTCCCCCGCGACCTCCAGCGTATGGGCATCCACAAACCGCCCGCTGCCGATAAAGACGTCCACCCCCAGTCCGCTGAACCGCTTCGCCGAATCGTTCGGGGCGATCGCGGCCCGCAGACGGCGCATGCGCTCCATAACTTGGCCGAAATCGACCCGCACCCCCTCCGGCACGTGAACCCCGAACTCGCCGGCATCGCGAACGGCGGCGGCGGCACGGGCTGCTGCAATCAGCGCCTTGGACGGCACGCAGCCGACATTGAGACAGTCCCCGCCCATCAGATGGCGTTCGACCAGCGCCACCTTCGCGCCCAGGCCGGCCGCCCCGGCCGCACTGACCAGCCCGGCCGTCCCGGCCCCGATGACGACCAGATTGTAGCGCGATGCGGGTTTCGGGTTCCTCCAGCCCGCCGGGTGGACCAGAGAGGCCAGGTTCCGGTTATGTTCGTCCCATGGGGAAATGAGCGGGGTGTTATCGTTAGTCGCCATAATGTCCTTCTTTTATGAGAGGCGCGCCGCCAGGGCTTTGCGGGCCACCCGCGTGACGAAGACCGTTACGGCGACCGTGGCGAGCAACCCGACCCCGTAAAGAACCCATTCCGCAGTGGTGCGGGTCTGCCCGCCGGCCCCCAGGCTGGCGAGGTCGCCGGCCAGCGATCCCAGGTAGACATACATGGCCGTTCCGGGGATCATCCCCACGGCGGACGCAAGGATGTAGTGCCTCAGGCGGACCTGCGTCACCCCGTAGGCATAGTTGAGCAGGTTGAAAGGGAAAATGGGCGAGAGGCGGGTCAACAGGACGATCTTCCAGCCCTCCCGGCCCACCGCCTCGTCCACGGCCTTGAATTTCTCGTTGCCGGCGATCCGCCGTGCCACCCAGTTGCGGGCCAGATAACGTCCGGTCAGAAATGCGCAGGTGGCCCCCAGGGTCGCCCCGATCAACACCGTAATGGCACCGTTGAGCACCCCGAAGATCACCCCGGCCCCGAGCGTCAGGACCGAGCCGGGCAGCATGAAGACGCAGGCCAGGATGTAGAGCCCGATGAAGAAGATGAAACCGAGGGCGCCCAATCCCGATATCCAGGACAGCGCCTCACGCAGGAGCTGCTGGAGATTGAAGTAGTAGGCCGCACCGGCCATGACGACGATCACGGCCGCGGCCAGAAATGCTTTTAGCGCACGGCCGCCGCGCGGGGCCGCCGCCCTTGATTGAGCTGCGCCTGCCATTGGGTACCTGCCTTTCCGGCTGTTCGGGGAACACGGTATCGCCGGGAGCCCCCGCTGGCATCTTTGAAAGGACGGGACCCCCGCTGCGGCGGAATAGCGTCGCGCCCTACAGCCGCTTCAACACCCCGCTCCGGGTCATTACCTGCCGGGCGGCCCCCACCAGCGCCGCCTTGGGGTTCAGGATCACATGCACCGGTATTTTCTCCAGCAACCCGGACAGCCGGCCTTTGCGGGTAAAGGCCTGCATGAAACGCCTGCCGTCAAGCGCCGGAAGAATGCGCGGCGGTATGCCGCCGCCCAGGAAAACGCCGCCCGTGGCCAAAAACTTCAAGGCCGTATTGCCTGCCGCCGCACCCAGGATAGAGACGAAGGCATCCAGCACCGCCCGGCACAATGCGCAGGGGCGCTCTGCGTCAAGGGCCGCCGCGACGATCAACGGGGCAGGGTCGGCCGCGGCCTCCAGTCGGGGGCTCAGCCAGCCCGCTTCTGCGGCAACGCCGCTGTCTCTGAAATAGGCATATAGGTTGGCAATGCCCATACCGGAGCATACGCGCTCATAGCTGACATGGTCGAAGCGCTTCCTCAGGTGGGTGAGCAGCCCCGCCTGCAGCGCGTCGACCGGCGCGAAATCGGCGTGCCCGCCCTCCGAGGGGTGAACGGCATAGCGGCTGCCGTCCCATGTCATATAGGCCTCTCCCAACCCGGTCCCCGGGGCGACCACGGCCATGACGCCTTCTTTCACGCCGTGTCCACGGTTGAGGACGTGAAGGTCGCTCGCACCCAGGCTCGGCGCCGCGGCGGCGGTCGCCTCCAGATCGTTCATCACGAGGACCTGCTTGAAACCGAAGGCGCCCGGAAGAGTCGCTTCATCCACCACCCAGGGAAGGTTCGTAACGGCGGCCCGGCCGGCAGTGACCGGGCCGGCCACGCCAAAGCCGGCGTAATCGACCGGCCGGTCGACCCCGGAAAGAAACTCCCGCAGGATGGGTTCCAGGCCCGGGTAATCGCGACTGGGAAATGTCGCCTCCGCCAGGGGCGCCGCGAAGCCGGCGGCAGCGGTGAAAATCGCAAGGCGGGTGTTTGTTCCGCCGATATCGCCGGCCAAGATCACGGCCTCACGCGAGGTTATGATCGTGGCTCCGTCCATCGTGGTCGATTACAGCCCTTGTTGGTTGGGAACTTAGAAGCCGTTGAGGCTCCAGTCATAGTCCAGGTAGCGCACATTGAGCCGCCCCCCTTTTTCCTGCAAACGCTGGTTGAGGTCGCCGGTCGAATATTTTTGGTGGAAGCCGACCGGATCGTCGTTGAAGTCCTCTGAAAACCACTTGAATATCGAGCTGACCCAGAAGGTGTCGCCCTCCAGGCGGCAGTTGCCGGGGGTATTGATAAAATTCCGGGTGACCTGATCCAGCTGAGCATTCAGGACGGCTCCCCGATAGGGCTCGGAGACCAGCGGCGGGCAGCTTTTGGAGGCACAGTTGACGGCGAAATGGACCCGCGGATCTTTGAATCGAGGTCTTAAAATCTTGTGCTCGATTTCGTCCAATGTCAACGTTTTACCGTTGATGCGCACAAATTCCCTTTTCCACGGCGACTGAAAAATCGAGCCCAGGTCTTTGATTGATTTGACGCCAGGATACCCCGTCAGGATCAGTTTAATGGTCCACGCGTTATAAGCGTTGATGTAGAAAGCAAACTGCTCCTTCCGGCCCAACGTATCGGAATTCGTATTTTCCAACACCGCCAGGTACCGATCCAGCTTGTTCTCTTCCGCCTTGAATCCGGCGTAGTTGACCACGCCCTCGTGAACGTATTTGTCTAGAAGCTCGCCGAACAAGGCGTGGTCGACCGAATTTCCGGCTGCGGTCGCAGCAGCCGGGAAAAGGAGTACCGCCATTCCCAGGACCGACCAAACGGAGGTCCGCCCGACTTTTCCATGGAGTAATTTCATCTCAGTGCTCCGAAGTTTCATAAGGGTTGCTGATTGGGCCGCCGGCCGCATGCGGTTATTCCCCGAACCGAACGAATTTAACCCCGATCATGCGGGAAAATCGCCTCTGAGCGGTTGTCTCCTGAGACCATGTGACATCTGCCAGTAACAAACTACTCATGTAAGGACTGAACTCCTTCCTGTCCACTTCAGCCGCTGCGGGCCGAAGCACGATGACCGTTCCGACGGCGATCGAGGCCGCGGCCAGAAGTATCGTTCCCCCGGCCCGATTTCCACCATCTCCAAACGCTGATCCTTCCACGGCCGCGAGCTGAAAAAGGTGACAAGCCCGGCGGATCGCTTCGGGTCCGTCTCATCCGCGGGAGGATCCAAT
>JALOOS010000201.1 GCA_025454275.1 Desulfobacterales bacterium
GTGAACTCCGGCTCGGTGCGCCCGAAGTGCCCGTAGGCCGCCGTCTTGCGATAGATCGGCCGCAGCAGGTCGAGGTACTCGATGATGGCCGCCGGGCGCAGGTCGAAGCACTCGCGGATCAGGTCGCGGATCCGGCTGTTGGGAAGCGTTCCGGTCCCCTTGGTGTCCACCAGAATCGAGACCGGGTCGGCCACGCCGATCGCGTAAGCGATCTGGACCTCGCAGCGCTTGGCAAGCCCCGCGGCCACGATGTTCTTGGCGACGTGGCGGGCCATGTAGGAGGCGCTGCGGTCCACCTTGGAGGGGTCCTTGCCCGAAAAGCACCCGCCGCCGTGGCTGCCCTGCCCGCCGTAGGTGTCCACGATGATCGGTGGCGTTGATGTAATAGCGGGTGTCGCCGTCCATCATGTGCGCCGGGATCACCTTCTTGACGACCGAACTGATGATCCCGTCCCGCAGGGTCTCGTACTCGACATCGGGCTTGTGCTGCGCGGCGATGACGATCGCATCCACCCGCTTGGGGGTGCCGTTCTCGTATTCCACCGTCACCTGGGACTTGCCGTCCGGCCGCAGAAAATCGAGCGAGCCGTTCTTGCGCACCTCCGCCAGCCGCCGGCAGAGCTTGTGGGCCAGCATGATCGGCATGGGCATGAACTCCGGGGTCTCGTCCGTGGCGTAGCCGAACATCAGCCCCTGGTCGCCCGCCCCCTGCTCCTTGTAGAGCCCGTCGCCCTTGTCCACCCCCATGGCGATGTCGAGCGACTGGTGGTCGATGCTGGTCAGGACCGCGCAGGTCTGCCAGTCGAAGCCCATGCGCGAGGAGCTGTAGCCGATGTCCTTGATCGTGTCCCGCACGATCTGGGGCATCTCGACATAAGTGGAGGTCGTGATCTCGCCCGCGATGATCGCCATGCCGGTGGTGACCAGCGTCTCGCAGGCCACCCGGCAGCGCTTGTCCTGGGCCATGATGGCGTCCAGGATGGAATCGGAGATCTGGTCCGCCACCTTGTCCGGGTGCCCCTCGGTCACCGATTCCGAGGTGAAAAAGAATTTTTCCTTGCTGATGTCCATGCTCATCTGGCATTCTCCTTGGCGAACGTGTTCCAGCCCGCGCGGCCGCGGCGTAATGCGACTTTACTTAAACATTTTAAATTACTATTCTGCCGATTAAATGTCAAATCTCATATCGCATCCAAGGCTCCCTCGGCCGCAACCGGTCTGCGCCGCCGGCAGCGGCTTATCATCGCGGGGAGGATCCCGCCCGCGGTTTGAGGCCGGCCGCCCCCGGCACGCGGGCGTCTTCGCCATCGCCCTGCTGCTGCTCGCCGCCGCCGCCGCATCGGCCGGCCCCCCTCCGGGGCTGCTCGCCCCGGCGCCCCCGGCCGAGGAGGAGCCGACGGTTCTGATCCACACGGCCTGGTCCGCCGACCGCGCCCGCCCCGGCGACAGTCTGCTCCTGGCCGTCGTGCTCGATATCCGCGAGGGGTTTCATGTGATCGCCGATGCGGCGCAGGTGGGCGAGGTCCGCGGGTTCACCCCCTATCCCACCCGCGTCAGGCTGCTGCGGGCCACCGAAGGCATCGTGGCCGAATCCCCGCGTTTTCCTCCGGCCGCCCCCATGCAGGCCGGCTTCGTTGCGGAGCCCATCATGACCTTCGAGGGGCGGACGGTGATCCAGCTGCCGCTGCGGCTGGCGCCGGGGACAGCGCTCGGCACGGCCGTCGCGGAGATCGAGGTCGCGGTCCAGGCATGCGCAGCGGATTGGTGCGAGATCCCCCAGAAGTCGATACTGGAGGCCGCCCTCAGCATCGTTCCGGCCGGCGAGGCGGTTTCCGCCGCCCACCCGGAACTCTTCGCACCGATGCGCGGCGCCGCGGCGGATGCCGCCCACCGGGACACGGTCCGCTTCCACCTCTTCGGCTGGAGCTTCATGCTGAATGCGGCATCGCCGGCCGGACTCATGCTGCTGCTCGCGGCCGCCGCGCTCGGAGGCGTGCTGCTCAATTTCACCCCCTGCGTTCTGCCATTGATCCCGATCAAGATCTTCAGCATGTCCCAGGCTGCCGAGCACCCCGCACGGCTGGCGGCCCTCGGCGTCTTCACCTTCCTGGGAGTCGCCGCCTTCTGGCTCATACTCGGAGTGCTCGTTTCAGCGGTCAGCGGGTTCACGGCCGCCCACCAGCTCTTCCATTATCCTGTATTCACCATCGGGGTGGGGCTTGTGATCGGCGCCATGGCGCTCGCCATCCTCGGCGGCCGCTCCCTGCGCCTGCCGGCATTCATCTACGCCTTCAACCCCGCCCAGAACAGCCTGCCGGGGGCGTTCGGAATAGGGGTTCTCACGGCCATCCTCTCCACACCCTGCACGGCCCCCTTCATGGGCGCAGCCGCCGCCTGGGCCGTCACGCAACCCCACGCCATCACCTTGCTGACCTTTACAGCGGTAGGCATCGGCATGGGGCTGCCCTATATGGTGCTGGCGGCCTTTCCAAGGCTGGTCCGCCGCATGCCGCGGTCGGGGCCGGCCAGCGAGCTGCCCAAGCAGGTGATGGCGATCTTCATGCTGGCCGCCGCCGCCTACTTCGCCGGCACGGGGGTGAGCTCCCTGGCGGCCGAACCGGGTGTACCGCCCGGCCAGGCCTACTGGTGGCCGGTGATGGGGCTCTGCGCCGCGGCCGGCATCTGGGCTGCCTGGCGGGCATCGCGCCTGTCGGCCGGAACATTCGCAAAGGCGGTGTGGTTTATCGTGGCCGGCCTGGCCTTGGGAGCATCCGTTCTGGGCGGCCTGCGGCTGACGGATCGCGGCCCGGTCGCGTGGGTCTATTTTACGCCGCAGCGCCTCGCGCAGGCCATGGCAGAGAAACGCGCGGTGGTCATGGTGTTCACGGCCGAATGGTGCCTCAACTGCAAGGCATTGGAGCAGACCGTCTGGAGCGAGCAGGACCTGGCCGCACTCATCGCCCGCGAGCCGGTCGTCCCCATGCGGGTCGACTTGACCGGGGACAACCCGGCGGGCAAGGCCAAGCTTCGGGAGATGGGCAGTCTGACCATTCCGTTCCTGGCCATCCTCGCCGCAGACGGGCGAACGGTCTTTACAGGGGACTTTTATACCGCCGAGCAGATCGGGCAGGCAGTGCGCGCGGCGGTCGGACGGGCAGCACCGTAGCGGGGTGAGGCCCAGGCAAGCCGTTGGCGCCCGTCACCCGGCGGCATGGGACGTCAGTTCGCCAGATACTCCCTGAACTTCTCCGCCGCGAAACGGTCCCGGATCTTGGACTCCGGGCTGCCCAACACCACCACGATCAGCCGCCGCTCGCCGCTGGCGCCGGTGGCGACGAGGTTGAACCCCGCCCTGCGGGTGTAACCGGTTTTCAGGCCGTCCACTTCCGCCAGGCGGCCCACCAGTTTGTTCTTGTTGTTGATGACCAGGGTGCCGTCGCGGAAGGTGGTTTTCTCGGTGGAGGTCCACTCGAGGATCTTGGGGTGCCGGAGCGACTCCTGCGCCAGGCGGATCATATCGCTGCAGGTGGAGATATTGTCGTGTCCGCCCGGTGGAGGCGGAAGGCCGTTCACGCCGTGAAAATCCGTGTCGATCATGCCGAGCGCCCGGGCTTTCTGATTCATGCGCTCCGCAAAGGCCGCGGCGCTCCCGGCCGCGTGCTCGGCAATGGCGTAGGCGGCGTCGTTGGCCGATTCGATGAGCGCCGCCTGCATCAGCTCCTCCAGGGTGAAGGTTTCCCCGGCTTTCAGGAAGACCTGGGTCCCCCCCATGCCCTCGGCGCGCTTCGACACCCTGACCCGGTCCGTGAGGCTGAGCTCCCCGCTCTCGACTTGGTCCATGACGACGCAGGCCAGCATGAGCTTGGTCAGGCTCGCCTGGGGCCAGCGCACGTTGACATTCAGCCCCTCCAGGATCCGCATGTCGGCGGCATCGGCCACCGCGTAGGCCTGGTAGGGCAGTTTGGGGTCCGGGGCCGGATGGGGGAGCGTTTTGGCCGGCTTGGATGGAGCCGCCTTGGCTGATTTTTTACCCGCGATCGGCGGCCCGGCGACGGCGCTATGACATGCGATGAGGGTGACCAGCAGGGCCAGAAGAAATCTTCTCATGGATAGGCGTCAATCCTCCTCGCCCCCCGTCCCCCTTGAACCGGGCAGGCAAACCGTTGTTTTAAAATAGACCTCCGCTGGGCGCCAGGGGCGCCGTCGAGGGCGGACCGGGTTGAACGGGCCGCCAGGGTTTTCCACCGACCCGCCGGGTCCGACGCCGCCATCTATTTAGAATCATACTTCAAATGGAGGGAAGACACAAGGCGGCAATCTCAGGGAACACTTCACACGATCTTCTCTCTTCGTTCAGCGGGGGCAGACAAGCGGCGCCGCAGCACATGCCGCCCGAGGGGACTCGCGGCCGGCGGTCCGCCGGCGCGCTTACAAACTGAAAGAGGAGCGCATGAACCTGCCGTACGTCACCGTCGCCTTTTCGACCCACCGGCCCGAGACCCTGCCCCTCTGGGCGGAGATCGCCTCCGGCCATGAGGCCATCGTCCTGGAGGAGCCGCCGG
>JALOOS010000202.1 GCA_025454275.1 Desulfobacterales bacterium
GGCCGGGGTGATCGCAAAGAAGAAGGGCACCAGGAAGGCCGGCAGCGAGTATTTCCAGGCCTGCATCATCGACTTGAACGGGTTGCCCCCGGTCACGGCGGCCGCGGCCGACGGTGAGAGGCCGACCGGGGGGGAGACCTCGGAGAGGACCGCGAAATAGAAGGCGAGCAAATGGGCGACGAAATCGGGCACCCCGACCTTGACGAGGGCCGGGGCCACCATCACGACGGTCATGATGTAGGTGGCCGTGATGGGCAGGCTGAGGCCGATGACCATGGAGGCCACCAAGGCCAGCATGATGGCGATGATCCGCGACCCACCGCTGACGGACATGATGATGCCCGAAACCTTGAGGCCCAGTCCGGTGAGGGTGAAGGTGCCGACGATCAGCCCGGCCGCGGCGAGGAGCACCGCCACCGGCAGGACGTTTTTGGCCCCGTCGACAAAGGCCTCGAAAATCCGCCGGGGGGTGAGCCACTCGCTTCGGTCCCGGCTGAGGTAGCTCGTGAGGATGGTGGTGATCAAGGCGCCGATGGCGGCGTACTCGGGCGACTTGTTCCACACCGCCAGGAGCGCCACCAGCACGAGCAGGGAAAAGAGGTGGTAGCCCTTGGTGAGCATGATGCGGGCCACCGTCTTGGCCTCGGTGTCCGGTGCGGCGAAGCGGTACTTGCGGGCCTCCACCTCGATGATGAAGAGGGTGCCGACATAGTAGAGCAGGGTCGGCACGAGCACCATGATGACCACATCGATGAAGGGCACGTTCAGGAACTGCATGACGAGAAAAGCGGCCGCCCCCATCAGCGGGGGCGAGATGACGGCGCCGATCCCCCCGGCGGCGACGAGTCCCGCCGCCATGTTGGCCGTGTAGCCCGCCTTGCGCAGAATCGGCCACATGATGGGCGCCACCGACATGGTGGTGGCGACCCCGCTCGCCTGGGGGCCCCCTAAAAGGGCGGTCGTCACCAGGGCCCCGCGGCCGGCGCTGGCATGCGACCGGCCCATGGTGGCGAGCGAGAGGTCCAGCCAGAAGTTGCCCGCCCCGGCCGCATCCATGAAGGTTCCGTAGACGACGAAGAGAATCACGAACGAGGCGCTGACCTCGAGCGGCACCCCGAAAATCCCCTCGAGCGTCATGTACATGTGGCCCACGATCCGGTCGACGGGGTAGCCGCGGTGGGCGATCACCCCCGGCAGGTAGCGGCCGAAATAGCAATAGAGCAGGAAGCCCACCACGACCAGGGCGAAGGTCTTGTCCACCAGCCGCCGGGAGAGCTCGACCAGCATCAGAATAGCCACGGCGCCGAAAAAGATGTCGAGCGGCCGGGGCAGGGTGGATTCGCGCAGGAAGAGGTCGAGATGGCTGAGCGGGTAGACGATGGTTGCCACACCGAGGGCGGCCAGGAGGATATCGGTCCACATCCATCCGCGGCCGGCGTTGGAATGGATCGGGCAGGTCAGGAAGGCCAGGCCGAAGATGAACCCGACGTGGACCATGCGGAAGGTGTGGGTTTCAATGGGAACGATGGCGCCGTAGATGGACCAGCAGACGAAGGCCGCGTAGAGAACGCCGATGAGGACGGCCGCGTTCCCGCCGAATTTTCGCATGACCCCTCCCTTGGACCTCCCTCCTTTTGGTCTGACTGAGATATCGCAGGATTAACGGGAACCTGTCAAGAAACGATTTTGCTTATCCGCTGAAGGGGTAAAAGGGGCATGAGGCCGCGGCGGCCCGGTTGAGATTCAGCCCAACCTCATGTCGTCAACACCGTTCGCAGGGCCGCGTAGGTGTCCACGAGGCTTTTCAGGCTCACCCACTCGTCCACGGCATGGGCGCCGTGGCCGGCCGGGCCGAAGAGGACGCTCGGTATGCCTGCCTGCCCTATCAGGGCCGAATCGGCCCAGAAGGAGATGCCGGTCAGCTTCGATCCCGGGGAGGCCTGCTGCAGGCGGCGGATGATGGCGGCGTCGGGGGGGGTCCTGTATGCGGGGCGGGTAAAAATGGTGAGCGCTTTTACACGCTGGCCGCCGGGGAAGGTTTCCACGGCGCGGGCGACGCGCGCGAGTTCGCCGGCGACCGCTTCGGGCGCCTCATCCGGCAGCGTGCGCCGCTCCCAGCGCAGGGCGGAATGGGCCGGAACCACGCTGAGCGCACTGCCGCCCTGCACCATCCCCCCGTGCAGCGAGGGGCGTCCGAGAAGCGGGTCCGGGGGGCGGGCCGCGAGCTCGGAGCGGATGCGGCCGAGCTCGCCCAGCGCCTCGCCCAGGGGGATGATGGCATCGATGCCCTCCTCCGGCCGGCTGCCGTGGGCGGCACGGCCCATGACCTCGATTTCGAACCAGGTGAAGCCTTTGTGGCCGACCCCGATCAGGCCCTCGGTGGGTTCCAAAAATACGGCGGCCGCCGGGGCGGGGGAGAGGGAGGGCAGCCACTCGCGCACGAGCTGCTCGGTGCCCAGGCTGCGGTCCTCCTCGTCCGCGGAAAAGGTCAGCCACACGTCGCCGGCCGGCGGTTGCCCGGCGAGCATCTCGGCCAGGGCCAGCATGACGGCCACCCCGCCCTTCATGTCGTAAACCCCGCGTCCGTAAAGGCGGTCCCCTTCCCGCCGCAGGGCGAAGGGAGCCTCCATCCCCTCGACCCCGACCGTGTCAATGTGGCCGTTCAGGATCAGCGACTCCCTGCCGCCTCTTCCGCGCACCCGGCCGACGACGCTGGCACGGGCGGCGGCGAATGCGTAAAGCTCCGCCTCCAGGCCGAGCCGTTTGAGATGGTTCTGGATGAAATGGGCGATCTCACCTTCGCCGGGGCCTCCGGAAAGGGTTGCATTGATGGAGTTGATGGCGACGAGCTCGCCCAGAAGGCGGGTGAGGTGCTGTTCCATGAGGCTGAGTCCTCTCCGTGGCGGCGTTGAACGGTTCTGTGGGAGCGGCATCTCCTGACCGCCGTAGCCGGAGGCAAAGGCTGGTTGCCGCGATGGAATTCTGATTATACCATGCGCCATGGCAGCCTCTCCGGCCTCGGTCGGTGCAGTGACGCCCGGCGCCCTTCCCACCTTAAAAGGTCATGTGACTTTATAGGGTGGGCGGCAGGGTGTCAATTTAGGGTTTGACCCGCCGGCCGACAGTCGATAGTTAAGAAAGCTGCATTCAATCCGCCGGATCGAGGCCGGTTCGGAGCTCGAGAGCCGGTTTTTCTGAAGGAGGCCTCATGAACCATCGCATTGCGTTGATTCCCGGCGACGGGATCGGGCTGGAGGTGGTGCCCGAGGGGGTCCGGGTCCTGAACGAACTTGCCCGCCGACACAAATTCGGAATCGATTTCACCGAATTTCCCTTCTCGTGCGACTACTACACGAAGCATGGCGTCATGATGCCTGCGGACGGGATCGAGCGGCTACGCCCCTTCGACGCCATCCTGCTCGGGGCCGTGGGCTCGCCCGCGGTCCCGGACCACGTCTCCTTGTGGGGGCTCCTGATCCCCATCCGCCGCAGCTTCGATCAGTATGTGAATCTGCGCCCGGTGCGCCTTCTGCCCGGGATCAAATCGCCGCTCGCCGGCCGCACGGCCAAGGAGATCGATTTCGTCATCATCCGCGAGAACACCGAGGGCGAGTACTCCCAGATCGGCGGCCGCCTCTACCCGGGCACCGAACGGGAGGTCGTCGTCCAGGAGTCGATCTTCACCCGCACCGGGGTCGACCGGGTCCAGCGGTTCGCGTTCGAGCTCGCCCGCACGCGCACCCGCAGGCATGTGACCTCGGCCACGAAGTCGAACGGCATCATCCACACCATGCCCTTTTGGGACGAGCGCTTCCGGTCCGCCGCCGCCGACTATCCCGACATCGCCACCAGCCAGTACCATATCGACATCCTCACGGCCCACTTCGTGCAGCACCCCGACTGGTTCGACGTCGTGGTGGCGAGCAACCTCTTCGGCGACATTCTCTCCGATCTCGGCCCGGCCTGCGCCGGGGGGATCGGGATTGCGCCCTCGGCCAACTTGAACCCCGAAAAGCGATTCCCCTCGATGTTCGAGCCGGTCCACGGCTCCGCCCCCGACATCGCCGGAAAGGGGGTCGCGAACCCCATCGCCACCCTCTGGTCGGTGGTGCCGCCGGCCGGGCGCTGATGGCGGCGATCGAGGCCGTCACCGGCGAGGGCAAGGTGCTGACCCGGGACCTGGGCGGGACCGCCGGAACGCGCGAGTTTACAGATGCGGTTCTGAACCGTCTGCCGGATTAGCGGTTGACCCTGCTCTCTTCCTGCGCTATGATAGTAATATCTTTTAGTGTAAAAGGGTTATCCAGTTGAGCGGTTTGCGGTTCCAATCAAACGCTGTTTCAGCAGCCTTCCATCGCGCCTCTCTGCGACAGGCGGGGTCTCCGCCCTGAATTCCAAAGTAAAGATTTTTTGAATTGAAATAAATACGAATTTAAATAGTTGCGGCCATGCGTCCAACAGGGCCGTTTTCTGACGGGACTGCGAATGAAAAGCGATCTGCAAAAAGAGATCCTCCGGCGCCGGACCTTCGGCATCATCAGCCACCCCGATGCGGGCAAGACCACCTTGACCGAGAAGCTCCTCTTATTCGGCGGGGCGATCCGCATGATCGAGCGCGAGCGAGGGATCTCGGTCACGACATCGGTGATGAAGTTCGACTACCGCGACCTGGAGGTCAATCTTCTCGACACCCCCGGCCACCAGGACTTCTCCGAAGACACCTACCGGGTGCTGACCGCGGTGGACAGCGCCCTGATGGTGGTCGACAGCACCAAGGGGGTCGAGCTCCAGACCGAAAAGCTGATGGAGGTGTGCCGGATGCGCAACACCCCCATCATCACCTTCATCAACAAGCTGGACCGCGAGGGGTTGGACCCGATCGGGCTCCTCGATGAGATCGAAGAGAAGCTCCAGATCGAGTGCACCCCGTTCTCATGGCCGCTCGGCATGGGCAAGGGTTTCAAAGGGGTCTACGACCTCCGGCACCGCGAGATTTATCTTTTTACCCCCGGCCGCGAGACCCGGGAGCGGGAGGGGGTGCGGATCACCGATCTCGGCGACCCGCTGCTCGACCGGCTCCTGGGCAGCCGGGCCGTCGAATTGCGCTCCCAGGTGGAGCTTTTAGAGGGGGCGGCGAACCCCTTCGACCGGGATCAGTTTCTGAAAGGGGGCCAGACCCCTGTCTTCTTCGGCAGCGCCCTGAATAACTTCGGGGTTCAGGAGCTCCTTGATGCCTTTGTCGAGCTCGCCCCGGCGCCGCGGCCGCGGGAGGCCCTGAGCCGGGCCGTCCAACCCGACGAGGAGGCCTTCTCCGGCTTTGTCTTTAAAATCCAGGCCAACATGGACCCGGCCCACCGCGATCGGATCGCTTTCTTAAGAATCTGCTCCGGGAAGTTCACGCGCGGGATGAAGGTGACCCACCACCGCCTCGGCAAGCAGGTCGCCCTCAACAACGCCACCATCTTCATGGCCCAGGACCGGACCAACGTCGAGGAGGCCTATTCCGGGGATATCATCGGGATCCACAACCACGGCACGATCCGTATCGGGGACACCTTCTCCGAAAAAGAGCCGCTGCAGTTCACCGGGATCCCCAATTTCGCCCCGGAGCATTTCCGCCGGGTGCGGCTGAAAAACCCGCTGAAGTCCAAGCAGCTGCACAAGGGGCTGATCCAGCTCTCCGAGGAGGGGGCGATCCAGGTCTTCCGGACCCTGGTGGGCGGGGATCTCATCCTGGGGGCCGTGGGGATTCTGCAATTCGATGTGACGATGGCCCGCCTGGAGGCCGAATACGGGGTGGATGCGGTCTACGAGCCGGTGGACTATTCGGTCGCCCGGTGGATCGAGTGCGAGGATGCGAAGACCCTCGAGCGCTTCGAGCGGCTGCAGCGCGCCGATCTCGCCCACGATGCCGAGGGCTGTCTCACCTATCTTTGCGCCAACGAGTTCCGGCTCGGTTTCGCCCTCAAGGACTGGCCGGAGATCACCTTCCGCAAGACCCGCGAATACAGCGACGGCGCCCCCCGCCGGGTGGCATGAGATCCTCAACGGCGGGCTAGGGCCCGGCGGCTGCGCCCCATCACGTCAATACCGCGCTGCCCCAAAGGGCGGACAGAAACTCCCGCCAAGGAAAGGGAACGCCGGATAATTTTTTCCATGGATGAAACTCCATTATAGTTTAACTATTCCGGAGTATCTTCCATTATGGTAAAAAAGCCAACGGCACCATCAGCCTGCCAAGGGGCATTATCTTCAACCCAGCGCATAGATCTGCTCTATAGAAAGCAGCTGCAGGCCGGCCCCCTCGAGCAGGCTCGTCGCCTCCGCCACGTTCGCCACCTCGATCACCAGCACCGCCCGATCCTTCAGCACGAACCCGTAGGAGTCCTCCACGTTGATGTGGCGG
>JALOOS010000203.1 GCA_025454275.1 Desulfobacterales bacterium
TCTCCGCCAGCGCCGCCACCGGCATGGGCGTGAACGACACCCTCAAAGCGGCCCTCGTCCTGACCCTCAAATCCGTCAAGAGCCAGGCCGGCTGGGAATGATCCCCGCCCTTCGGCTGCCAAGCCCAAATTAAAATTTTTTGGCCGCTTCGCTGAGAAGGGCCTGGACGGCGGGCGCCCACCACAGGTCCATGAACCCCTGGTTGATCTCTTCCCGAGCGGCCAGAAACCGGTTGCGGATCCCGCTCACGCGGTGCTGCTTGGTCATGGGGAAGCCGAACGGCGGGAGCTCGGCCGCCTGCCGCAGGAGGGCCAAGGCCTGCGCCTCCACCTCCTCCTCCGGGCAGACCGCATCCGCAAGCCCGGCGGACCGAGCATCATCGGGCACCACGAATTCGCTCAGATACTCCATGCGGACCGCGAGGCGGTCCCCGGCGATTTGCCGCAGCATCAGATCCGCCAGGTACGGGACCGGCAGACCGATCTTGACTTCGTTCAGACTGAACAGCTTGCGGCCGGCCGCCATGAAGCGGAAATCGCACGCCAGGGCCAGAATCGCTCCGCCGCCGTTGGCGTGCCCGGCAACGGCGGCGGCCGTGGGGATCGGAAGGGTGTAGAGTTTGAGGATTACGTCCTCGAACCGGATCCAGAAATCGGCCATCTCCTGCCGGTTCAGCTTGAGCAGGAGGGGCAGGTCCAGGCCGATGCCGAAAAACTTCTTCCCGCCGGCGAGCACCATTCCCCGGAAACGCTCTTTTACTTCATCGAGCGCCGCGGAGAGTTCCGCCACCAGCTCCGGTCCGATGGCGTTGGTGACGCCTGGAGAGCCTCAGCAGGGCCACCGCGCCATGGTCTTCACGCACGACTCTCTTCATGGGGCTTTTCCTTCGCTGTCATCCATGCAGAATTCCGTACCCGCAGGTTTTTAAAATGTCAGGGGCCACACCGGATCGCAAGCTGTTTCAATTCGGCCAGAATCCCCGGCAGCGCGCTCCCGGCCCTCTCCTCGATAACGAGATCAGCACCCGGAAAGGCGTGCTCGGGATTGATCTCTATGATGGCAGCGCCCTGGCCGCGGGCCACAGACGGCAGGGAGGCGGCAGGCTGGACCACGGCCGAGGTGCCGATGACGATTTGAGCACCCCCCCGCACGGGCAGAGCGGAGGGCACCCCTCCGGGATATGGGGCGCGCGGAATTCGCGGCCGCATGCCGTGCAGAGGATCTCCCGCAGGCTGCCGTGAATCTCGGTCACGCTCCGGCTGCCGGCCTTGCGGTGCAGCCCGTCGATGTTCTGGGTGATCACATGGCGCAAAAACCCGAGCGCCTCCATATCCGCAAGCGCACGGTGTCCGGGGTTGGGGGTGTAGGCATCGTAGTTGCGGATGAACTCCCCGCGAATGCTCCAGTACTTGGAGGGGTCCTGCCGGAAGAGCTCGATCGAGGCGTAAACGGTCGGGTCGAATCTCTCCCATAGTCCGCCCTTGGAGCGAAAGGTGGGGATCCCGCTCTCGGCCGAGATGCCGGCCCCGGTGAGCGCGCTGCTGGGCTGGTGGGCGGCGATCATCTCCGCCGCCTGCCGGTAGAGGCTCGTCATGGTTCGCTGGGGGCGGAACGTCTGCGGGTCAGATCTCTTCCATTTCGAGGCGGGTGGTGATTTCGACGCATCCTTTGAGCGTGCGGGCCACGGGGCAGAACTCGGCGTGAGCCTCGTGGGCGGGGGCCAGTTTGAGGTGGTAGTCCACGTGGATCCGTTTGACGACGAGGACCCGTCCCTCCTTCTCCACCTCTCCCTTGGCCTCGCACACGAGCCGGCCGTAGCCGGCAGGTATTTTGCGCGCCTCCAGCGCGCCTCCGAAGGTCCCGGTCAGTCAGCCGGCGGCGGCCGCCACGAGGTAGTCCAGGGTGGAGGCATGCGGCTCGTGGACCTGGGTGTCCACTCCGTAATGCTGGGCGATCTCCGAGTGCACCCCGAAGAACACCGGCGCCTCGACATGCGGCAGATAAGCCCGTCGCAAGGGCCCTTTCACCCGTTCGATCTTGACGTGCGAGGTGTAGGCGGTGTCAACGGCCATGGCGCCCTCCTTCGTAGGGGGTTCGGCTCACGCGCATCGGGCAGGGCTCCAGCGAATAGGGTCCCGGCTTTCGCCGACGCTTGCGTGTCCGTCGGATGACATTATCGTGTACACCATAACTATCCGCATCGCAATGGCAAGCCGCGCAGAGGAGAGCACCGTGATCATCCAAGCCGAGGTCACCATCAAGGCACCGCTTCCAGTCGTATGGAATGTCTTCTCCCATCTGGAGGAGTGGAAGGCGTGGAACACCGCCTGCAACAGCTGCCGGTTCACCAATGGGAACGAGCTCACCGAGGGCGCCTGCTTCACTTTTGTCGTAAAGCCGATCATCTTCCCGATCCGGGTCGAACCGCGGGTGGTGAGCTGTGAGCCGGGCCGCGAAGTAGTCTGGGAGGGGGAGCGGCTCGGAATCCGTGCCCTGCACACCTGGCGCTTCGCGGAGACCCCTGAAGGGGTGATTTTGAAAAGCGTCGAAACGTTCAAGGGCCCATTGCTGGTGATAGGGCGCCTTGTCGGCGTCCCCGGGCGGCTGCACCGGCTGACCGTGCAGATGCTAAATCAGATCCGGCAGCAGGCCGAAGCCTGCAGCGCCGCCCCTTCCTGCGCAGCCACCCCGGCATGACCCAAATAAGTATTTGATATGGTTTTCTATAAAAACATTTTTCTCAGTTTTTTATTGAAAATATGAGCAAATTTTGTTATAAGATCAAACAAAGCGCCTAATGGAGAAGATTACGGTCCGCCGCCGCTTGCTTTTACTGCATATGAACCAAGGAAGATCACAATGAGGTCCCGCCGGGCTGGCTTCATGCTGAACTGCGAAAAGGGATTCACTCTCATTGAAATCATATCCGTTCTGGTCATCCTTTCGGTGGTCACGGCCGTGGGGTTCAAGAGATTCGATGATTTTTCGCGGTCGGCGAAAACGAAGGTGCTTTACCAGGCATTGAGCGAGCTCAACTCCCGCGAGCTCCTGTTTTGGACGATTGTGAAGATTTCAGATCAGGGATGGGTCAGCGACGAAGCGCTGTTTGCCCAGCTCGACAAGAACCTGGACGGAGGCTACCGGTGGTCATCCGGACCAACTTCGGCCGGAGGAACCCTGGAATTGCAGTCCGCCACCCTCTCCCTGTCGCGCACAGCCTCCACTGGCAGCGCGGCAGGCAAATGGGCGGCCAATTGAGGCGAGCAGGCCCGCCGGTCTCGTAAGTTGGGAAATAAAGGAGGCTGAGGATCTTCGCGCCCGCGAGCACTGTCGCAAAATCGTCCGGCGTCATGCGGGAATCAGCGCCGCCAGCAGGATCCTTGAGTCTTCCCTGCCAAAAAAGGCGGTGGGGCCTGATGCACAGGCCCCACCACCGTCCACACTACCGATCGTCGTCGTGAAATTTCGGGACGATCCGCCGATCTTGCCTCATGCGCCAATCCGCTACTTCGACCCCTTGCCGATCATGGGCGGGCCGATCTTCACCGACACACCGGTGTTGATCTTGGGCGAAACGATGATGGGTTTGATCGCCGGCTTGATGGATACCTGAATCGGCTTCACCTTGATCGGCTGGATCGGGCCGATCTTCGCCAGCACGGTTGTCACCACCGCCTGTTCGACGTGATTCAGAAGGTCGGCTTGCACCATCTTCTCGATAGCGGCGGGCTTGGCGCCTTCTTTCACCATCTTGTCGATCTTCCCCAACATGGCGTCGGCGACGTCCTTCCCCAGGTTGTCACGAAGCATTTTCTCGACATTTACTCCTTTGGTGGCCATGACTCTCCTCCTTTGGTTTGAGTGTTCTTAGTCAGCCCCTACCTGGTCGCGTTGCATGAAGAGCAGCATCGGCAGGCGCGAATAAAGATGGGCCCAGTTGAGAAAGGATAGAGCGCGGCCCTCCCGGCGCATGATGCCGCAATAGGTGCGGTCGTCCAATCCCGGAAATGGGCATTGGGGACAGTGAGCGGCGGGGCAGCGGTCACAGCCCCGGCGCCGTTGGGCCTGTTGCGACCGTGCGACAAGCCGTGCGGCCAGGGTCGCACGGTCATCTCCGACGGTGCCGATGGGCTCCGCCTGCCGGCAGGGACGAATGTTGCCCTCGGCATCGACCTCAATCCGGGTAAGGGCAAGACAGGGGGCGCGGCTTCCAAGCCAGCGCCCGGGATAGGCCACAGCAGGCGCGGGGGGCATCCGCCGGAGCAGCTCCCCGACCGTGTCGTCGCCCGCCGCATTCATGGTGCGCAGGATTTCGTGCGGCCGCTGCAGCAGCCGCGTCACGTCGCAGATGTCGCAGCCCGCAGCCTTCCGGCGCAGCCATTCCCGATAGGGCGCCGCTCCGTCGTCCGTGGCGATGCTGACCAGTTGCGGCTTGTGCCGGCGGTAGAGATCGACCCCGGCGGATGCCACCGACCAGCGGCGGCATCCGTTCGACCCCTTGCGCGGCAGCAGTTGAACATGGTGTCGCCCGGGTACCATGAATTCTGCAAAGGTGCAGCGGTCTTCCTGGATCCGTTCCACCTCCGCGCGCCGTGTGAGCGACGGGTAGACTTGAACCAGCGTACCGCCGACATCCAGCACCTCGGCCAGCCAGGCCGCTGCCGGTTGGCGCAGCTCGCCGGAGGTCAGCACCGCCGTGGAGATGCCCCCCTCCTCCGACGGCCCGGCGCACGCGTGCAGCGATCCGAGGGCGAGCAGCCGAACCAGGCGTGCGTCCTGTTCCAGGGAGCATTTCGGCCTGGGCCGGAGCTTCGTCAGATCGTAGGCATATTGGGTGGTGGTGGCAAGCCCCATGAGGTTGATCTCACAGCCGATCCCGTACCGGGGGTGCGTGTCCCACAACGGGGTGCCCGGGAAGACCCACAGGAAATTGTGCATGTAGAAATCGATCGGCAGCTGTTTTACGAAGTCGAGGGTGGCGGCACCATCCTCGGCCGTTTCGGTCGGCAGGCCGAGGATGATACTGACCCCGACGTTGAACCCCAGCTTCTTGGCGGTCACGACACTGGTGCGCACCTGCTCGACGAAATCCCGCTCAGGGGCGAGGTCAGGGTCGCGGAAATCGGGCGGCCTCACCTTGCCGGTGGCTCGGAGCACCGACGGAACGGCGCTTTCCAGCCCGAACGCCAGGCTGACAAAGCCGGCCTGCCGCATCAGCTGCAGCAGCTCCGCGTCGATGGCGTCCGCGCGGGTGATGCAGGAGAGGACCAGGTTCAGGTTCCGGTCGATGATGGCCTGGCATAGCGACTTCGCCCGGTGGGGAAGCAAAGTAAAGGCGTCGTCGTGGATCGGGACGATGTAGCGCTCCCCGGTGCGGCTCTGATGGGCGGCGATCCATTCCAGCTCCGCAAGCACACGCTCGATCGAGTGAAGGCGGAGCTTCTTTCGGCCCAGCGCGGCAAAACAGCAGTACTGGCAGTGATGGGTGCAGCCGCGGCCGGTCAGCACGCCGGTGCGGCCATCGGCCATGACGCCGGACAGATAGGGTGAAGGGGCCGCATCCAGAATCGCCAGAGGATCCCTCTTCGGCCCCTGGGTGCCGACCAGGGGGGGCATCTCCGGCAAAAGGACCTCCCCGTTGCGCCGGATCGCAAGCCCCGGCGGTGCATTCTGCGGGCCGGAGCCGTTCAGAAGCCAGGTGACGATGCCGGGGCCGGTTTCCTCAGCTTCGCTCATGACGCAGGCATCCACCTCCGGCTGCCGGGTCAGAATCTCCCGGGCGCAAAAACTCGCTGAGGGGCCGCCGAAAACGACCTTGACCTGAGGCCGCCGTTGCTTGATGGCCCGGGCCAGAGCGACCGAAAGGGAAAGGTTTGCGTCGTAAACCGTAAACCCGACCAGCGGCGACCGGTGGCGGACCACGTCCTCGGCAATCTCTCCCACCGTTCCCGGGTGTAGATTCAAATACTGGTGCGATGAGATCCCCTCCCGTGCGAGTGCGGCACGCAGGTAGGCGACACCCAGGTGGCTCTTGAACACGCCCAGATTTCCGTGGGCCGGTGGAAAAAGAAAGAGGATATCAGCCGGTTGATCGCTCATCGCTCGGAACCGAAAAATGAGGGGAAAAAGAAAAGTATCTTAACGGGTTCCGAATAGCACCGGTTCTGAATGATGTCAAGAACGGCAGAAATTCTACTCCAGCCGTGATCTGACGCAAGCCGGACCGGCCGATCAAAAAAGAAGGGCAGCCTCACAATACCCTGAGGCTGCCCGGCTCATGCAGTGAAAAGCTGTCGCGGCCCCGGTCACCGGCCGCTAAGGCCGAAACTGAAGCCGAACCCGGGCTCGTAGCCCGACACCCCGAAGTAGAACCCGCTCGGGGCCGGGGCGGGGTAGTAATAGTAGTAGGCCGGCGGCGAGTAGTAGTGTTTCTGGACGACCACCGGGTAGCGGGGGTGGTAGTAGTGGTGATGGTGCTTGTGGTAAACATGCCGCGGGGCGTAAACGTGGGCCGGCGGCCCGTGGTGCTTGTGGTATCCGTAGGAATGGCCGGGCCGGCCCTGATGGCCGCGGCCCTTGCCTCCATCCGCCAGGGCGGCCCCCGCCCCGATGAAAAACAGGACCATCACCGCAGCTGCTATCTTCGCCAATCGCGTTTTC
>JALOOS010000204.1 GCA_025454275.1 Desulfobacterales bacterium
CGAGGGTGCGTGTCATGGTCTCCTCCTTGAAGCGATCCGGTCTCCCGTCGCTCTCGTCGATGGTTTCTCGAGTTCCGTTGATGTCCGGGGAAACGGGAGCGGCGCATTGCGCCACTTCATCCGCATGCGGGTATTGCACTTGTGGGAGCGGCATCCCGCCGCGGCGGGACCGCGATGTCATTGTGGCTGGAATCCACTCCCCCAATAGGAAGACCCGACTTGCTTGAAGGATGCCTGTTCTATCAACTCTTGCGGGGGATTCTAGTGCCTGCGGCCGCCTTTTGCAACGCCCTCTGCATTCGGCCGAAGGCGGAAAGGCGCTGGGTGTGGGGGATAAGTGCCACCGGCCTCAGCCGTTGCCCAGGTGTCCCCGCCGGCCAGCGGCTTTGCGGGCATGGACGATCTGGTTTTTCAACTCGCTCAGGATGAAGCTGCTCTTCAGGCTGCGGGCGATCTCCTCTTCGCCGGGGGCCTTTCCCAGCCTCCTCGATGAAGTAGCCGGCCCGCGCGAGGTTGTTGCCCGGCCGGCCGCCTGCCAGGTTGAACCGATGGCGCGGGGGAAGGACCTCCTCGGCGGCCTGAGCTTCGGCCGGCTCCGGCGGCTTCCTGCGCAGGTAGCTGATCTGGTTGGTGATTTCATCGAGGCTGAAGTAGGTTTTCAGGGCGGCGGCGATCTCGTCCTGGGTCGCCTCGATCCCGGTGGAGCGCTGCACATACATCATTACGGCCAGGATGGCCTGCTGAGAGCTCTCGGCAAGCTTGATCACGCCGCACCGCCCGGGAGGGATAAAGGGTTAAACCCAAACATGAAAAGCCGCGCAGATCTCCCTGCGGAACCCTGCACGGCCTCCGTTCCTGTAGTCGATACGGAAGGGGCGCTGCCCGCCCCGGTTGGAATCAGAACTCCCCGAGCGGGCGCTCAAACGTCCAGTCGAAGGGCGCCTGAACCAGGGCCTCGGTGGAGGCATCGACATTGCCGCCCAGGTAGGCGAACGGGTAGCTCACCACCCAGAAGGCGGCCCCGATGACAGTGGCGCAGATGCCCAGCGGCCGCATGGCCACGGTGTCCCAAATCATCATGCCCCCGGTAGGCTTGTCGGGCTCCATGTGCTCGGCCGCCCGGAGCGCGGGTGCCAGCGGGGGTAGAAGGAGCGCCGCCGCCAAAAGGGTGATCATCGCGAGTTTTCCGAATCCGACCATGACAACCTCCTTGCCTGCAGGCATCAAACGATTTTAGAAATTTGAGATTGACGGCTTCCGGGGAAGCGGGGTATGGCCTTTCTCGTCAGCGCATCCCGAACCGAGCGGCCCTGAATGAATCGGTCGGGCGGCTCAAATAAGCTCATTATACATCAGAATCGGCTGCGAATTCAAATTTTTTAAAATCTTCCATTCAATTCGACCAGTTGCCCGGTTCCGCCGACCCTCAGGTTGCGGCGTTCCAAAAAGGCCACGAAACGAGCTGCGTCGATGGCTGCCCCCAGTGACATTTTCATCGAAGTTGCCGTCGCCCTGCCGGTGCACGGCACCTTCACCTACCGGGTGCCGCAGGCGCTCGCTGATGCGGTCGCGACCGGGATGCGGGTGCTGGTGCCTTTCGGCCGCCGCCGTGCGACCGGCTATGTGATGGGGCCGGCGGCAGCTCAAGAGATCCCCGGGATCAAGCCCATCCTGGAGCTGATCGATCATCGCCCTATCTTTCCCCCGGCCGTGTGCGCGCTCTTCCGCTGGGCGGCCGACTATTACCTGCACCCCCTGGGAGAGGTGGTCAAAACGGCGCTGCCCGGCGGGCTGACCCTCTCCGAGGCCCCCCTCTTCAGCCTCTCGGAGGAGGGGCGCCGCAGGCGCGAGGACCCCTCTCTTTCCGCCGCCGCCCGGGCCCTTCTGGAGGCCCTTTCCGGCGGACCTCTCGCCGCGGCCGGTCTTCGCCGGCGGTTCGGCCCGGCATTCCGGCCGGAGGTGCTCGCCCGGCTGGCGGCGCAGGGGCTGGTTCTGAGGGAGGCCCGCCTCAGCGCGGCGCGGGCGAAAACCCGATACGAAACGCGCTTCAGGCTCCTGCGCCCGGATTCCGACCCCAGGAGTCGTTCGCCGAAGGCGGCGCTCATCCTTCAGGCGCTCGCGGCGGCGGGGGACCTGTCCCGGCAGGAGCTGGCCGCGCGCGTGCCGGGCGCGGGGGCGCAGCTGCGCGCCCTGGCCGCCTCCGGAAGGATCGAACGCCATCACCGCCGGGTGTTCCGTGATCCGTTCGGGGAACCGATCGAACCGGATGCGGCGCCGGTGCTCACCGTGGAGCAGGACGCGGCGGTCACGGCGATCCAAGCGGCCCGGGGCGAGGGGTTCCGCTGCTTTCTCCTGAACGGGGTGACCGGCAGCGGCAAGACCGAGGTTTACATGCGCCTTGCGGCCGAGCGACTTTCCGCCGGCCGCGGCGTCCTGGTCCTGGTCCCGGAAATCGCCTTGATCACCCAGACCGAACGGCGGTTCCGCGCCCGGTTCGGGGAGCGGGTCGCCCTGCTGCACAGCGCGCTATCCGATGGGGAGCGCTACGACCAGTGGTGCCGGATCCTGGAGGGGGAGGCCCTCATCGCGATCGGTGCCCGTTCGGCGGTGTTTGCGCCCTTTGCGGATCTCGGGCTGATCGTCGTGGACGAGGAGCACGACGGCTCCTACAAGCAGGAGGGCGGGCTGCCTTACCATGCGCGGGATCTCGCCGTGGTCCGCGGCCGCCAGTGCGGCTGCCCCGTGGTCCTGGGGTCGGCCACCCCCTCGCTCCAGTCGACCTACAATGCCCGCAGCGGCAAATACCTGGAACTGCGGATCTCGCGGCGGGTCCGCGAACGGCCGCTGCCGGAGATCCGGGTCGTGGACTTGAGAGGCTGCCGAGATCTGCGCGGGCCGGGGCGCTTCATCTCCGGCGAGTTGAAACAGGCCCTGGAGGAGACCCTGGCGCGGGGCGACCAGGCGCTGCTCTTCCTCAACCGGCGGGGGTTTGCGAGCTTCCCGGTCTGCGCCGCCTGCGGCCGCCCGCTGCGCTGCCGTCACTGCGACATCTCCCTCACCCTGCACCGCTCGGACCAGGCCTACCGCTGCCACTACTGCGGGTTCAGCCGGCCGGCCGCCGGCGCCGTCTGCGAGGGGTGCGGGTCGGACAAGATCAAGCGCCTGGGGCTCGGCACCGAGAAGCTGGAGGAGGCGGTCCGCGCCCTCTTCCCGCAGGCCCGCGTTGCGCGGATGGACCGCGACACGACCGGACGCAAGGGGGCCCTGGTCGGTATCTTGAAGGATCTGCGCGAGCGGACGATCGACATTCTGGTCGGCACCCAGATGGTGGCCAAGGGCCACGATTTTCCGGACATCACCCTGGTGGGGATCGTGTGCGCCGATCTCTCCCTGAGCTTCCCCGATTTCAGGGCGGCCGAACAGACCTTTCAGCTCCTGGCCCAGGTGGCCGGCCGTGCGGGGCGCGGCGACCGGCCGGGGCGGGTGATCCTGCAGACCTACGCCCCCGGCCACTTCAGCATCCGCACGGCCCGGGATCAGGATCACGACGCTTTCTTCCGCCACGAGATGGAGTTCCGCGAAGCGCTCGGCTATCCGCCCGTCACCCGCATGGTGCAGCTGCGCATCTCAGGACGGGATCCGCGACGCACCCGCGCCGCCGCCGAGAGGCTCGGTGCCGCTTGCCGTGCGCGCCTGGCGGCGGAACCCCATCTTAACCCGATGATCCAGGTCATGGGCCCGGCCGAAGCGGCCCTTTCACGAATCGCGGGCCACTACCGCTGGCAGATTCTTTTGAAGTCGCCCCGCTCGGGGCCGCTGCAGCGCTTCGTTCGGCAGCTTCTGGCCGACGGCGCAAGCGGCGCCGGCGATCGGCAGGTGCGGATCGAGGCGGACGTGGACCCCCTGTTTCTGATGTAGCGGCAGCGGCACCTGAACCCGGCCCCGGTCGCCCGTTCAGCCTCCATCCCGCTTGACTTTGGTACACGGCTTCCATAGTATTTTACCCTTTACACAACTGGGTGACGCTATACTAACAGCTTGCACCCCGGATGAAATCAATGGGCGCAGAGATACAATAGTTCAGCGGTTTAAGATGCATTCGGGGTCGGAATCGGTATCGGAATCGGTATCGGTATCGGCAGTTCAGCGCCTTGTGAGGATGGAGCGCGGCCATCTGGTTGCGCAATCAAAATGATCGATACCGAACCCGATACCGACCCCGACTCCGATGGGGTGCCCGCTCCCCCCGGTTTCCGGATCAACGGACCGGATGCTGTGCCAGGATACGAGGGTTCGGGTTTGTCAACGCTGCACGATTATCCTGCATCCGCCCTTCTGCCCCCCCCTCCCCCCGCACGCAGGGGGGTGTCATAGGAAACGCATCATGAACGAGGTCAAGGTCGTCGCATTCGATTGCGATGGGGTCATGTTCGATACCGCGGAGGCGGCCATGGACGAGGATCAGCTGCACTTCGTCCATTCGCACACCCTGCACCAGTCCCTCGAGCACTTGTTCCAAGACGAGGCGGAGCGCCGGGAGGCCCTGGCCTTCAGAGACGGGATCGATTATGGCCGGTTTCTCCGCTATCTGACCATCGAGCCCACCCTCATCGGACTGCTCGATTGGATGCGGCAGCGGTTCAAAACCGCCATCGCCACCAACCGCACCGACACCATGGACCGGCTGCTGCAGGCATACGGCCTCAGCGAGCGCTTCGACCTGGTGGTGACCTCCCTCGACGTGAAGCGGCCCAAGCCCGCCCCGGACCCGCTGCTCAAGATCCTGGCCCATTTCGGTGCCGCGCCGCACCAGGCGCTCTTCGTCGGGGATTCGGCCATCGACGAGGCCACGGCCCGGGCGGCCGGGGTCTGGTTCGTGGCCTTCCGGAACCCGGCCCTCGCGGCCGATCGCCACATCCGCAGCCTGAAGGAGCTGGAGGCCATCCTGGGCGG